>JBGAOF010000204.1:0-3493 GCA_044221915.1 Solirubrobacterales bacterium | reverse complement strand
AACGCCCTCTCCGCCTGGCTGGAACTGCGGATCTGTCGTGACGGCTACGTCTGGGAACAGCGTTACGAACGCGGCCGCCCCATGACCGAACTCACCAAGGGAGAGAAGACCAGCGAAACCGGTACCAGCATCTCCTTCCTGCCGGACGACGAGATCTTCGAATCCCTCGACTTCGATTACCAGACTCTGCTCGAGCGACTGCGTGAAACCGCCTTTCTCACCCGCGGGCTGAAAATCGCAATCAGCGATGAACGTGCTGAAGGCCAGCAGGTCGAGTTCAAGTACGACGGCGGCATCGAGGATTTCGTCCGCTTCCTCAACGAGAACAAGGAAACCCTCCACAACAAGGTCGTCTACTTCGAGGGTGCCGACGACGAAGAGGGCCAGGTCGAGGTCGCGATGCAATGGAATGGCAGCTACCAGGAATCCATCCACAGCTTTGCCAACAACATCAACACCCACGAGGGCGGCACCCACCTTTCCGGATTCCGTTCGGCCCTCACCCGCACCCTGAATGCCTACGCGCGAAACAAGGGCCTGCTCAAGGAGAAAGACGACAACCTGGCGGGCGAGGACGTCCGCGAGGGACTGACCGCCGTGATCTCGGTCAAGCTCCACGACCCGCAGTTCGAAGGTCAGACCAAGACCAAGTTGGGCAATCCGCCGATCCGGGGCCTGGTCGAAGAAACCGTGAACCGCAAACTGGCGGAGTTCCTTGAGGAGAACCCCGGTGAAGCGCGCGGGATCATCACCAAGACGATCGAAGCGGCCCGGGCCCGCATGGCCGCACGCAAGGCGAGGGATCTGACCCGCCGCAAGTCAGCGCTTGAGAACTCGACGCTGCCCGGCAAGCTGGCCGACTGCTCGATCCGCGATCCCCAGCACGCCGAGATCTTCGTCGTCGAGGGCGACTCGGCCGGTGGCTCCGCGAAACAGGCCCGGGACCGTTCGACCCAGGCGGTGCTGCCGCTCCGCGGCAAGATCATCAACGTCGAAAAGAGCCGGATCGACAAGGTTCTCGCCAACAACGAGATCCAGGCGATGATCACCGCGATCGGTACCGGCATCCACGACGAATTCGACCTTGAGGATGCCCGCTACCACAAGATCATCATGGCGACCGACGCCGATGTCGATGGCGCCCATATCCGGACCCTCGTCCTCACCTTCCTCTACCGGCAGATGCAGCCCCTGATCGACGCCGGATTCGTCTACATCGCGAAGCCGCCTCTCTACAAGGTGAAACGGGGCAATCAGGAGACCTACCTCGACAAGGAATCCGAACTGGAGGAATTGCTGCTCCGGGACCGGCTGGAAGAGTTCGAGGTCACCGATGCCGGTGGCAAACAGGTCAAACTGAACAAGAGCCGCTGGCAAAGCTACGTGCGGCGCAGCAAGGAATACGAAGGATGGCATGCCGCGCTCCAGGCGGAGTTCGGCAATGACGTCATTCGCTTCGTTTCCGAATCAAGGCTGCTCGACGAAGCGGCCACCTCAATCGATCAGGTGAGGAGCATTCTCGGTGAGGTCAGCCAGGAAGGTGATGCCTTCGAGACCGAAATCATTTCCCAGGACGGAGATGAGACCACCGTCAAGGCCATTCACCAGCGTTCCGGTCTTGCCCGCAACCATGTGCTGCCCGCGGCCCTCTTCGAAGGCAACGAATACCGGCGCTTCGCGGAGGTTCACGCCGAGCTCAAGTCGGTCTTCGGGAAACCCCCGTTCCGGGTCACCCTGAAGGATCGTCAGGAAGAAGCGGAGGGCATCCTCGACATCCACCGTGCGGTCCTTGACCTGGCCAAGCACGGCGTCCAGCTCACCCGCTTCAAGGGGTTGGGTGAAATGAACGCCGACCAGCTCCGTGAAACAACCATGGACCCGGCCACCCGGACCTTGCAGCGCGTCACCCTTGAGGATGCGACCGCGGCCGACCAGATCTTCTCGATGCTGATGGGGGACCAGGTCTCACCCCGTCGTGAGTTCATCGAGACCTACGCCAAGGAAGCGAGCAATCTCGATGTCTGATCCCGTCACCACCGATTCGAATGACGGGAGCCTGATCTGATGGCACTTGAAGCCCTGACCGGCCATATCGAGGAACGCGAACTAGAGCTGGAAATGCGTTCCAGCTACATCGATTACGCGATGAGCGTGATCGTCGGTCGGGCCCTCCCCGATGTCCGGGACGGCTTGAAGCCGGTTCATCGCCGGGTGCTTTACGGCATGCACGATCTCGGTCTCCAGCCGAACCGTCCCTACCGCAAGTCGGCCACCATCGTCGGCGAGGTCATGGGCAAGTACCACCCTCATGGCGACTCGGCGATCTACGACACCCTCGTCCGCATGGCGCAGGATTTCTCGCTGCGCTACCCGCTGGTCGACGGTCAGGGCAACTTCGGATCAATCGACGACGATGCCGCCGCGGCAATGCGCTACACGGAAGCAAGGCTCACCCGCCTCGCCACCGAGATGCTGCGCGATATCGATTCCGACACCGTCGATTTCGGGCCCAACTACGACGGCTCCCAGAAGGAACCACAGGTCCTGCCGGCCCGCTTCCCCAACCTCCTCGTCAACGGTGCCTCCGGCATCGCCGTCGGCATGGCCACGAATATCCCGCCCCATAACCTGACCGAAGTGGCCGGCGCAGTGGCGGCCTACATCGACAATCGGGAAATCGATCTCGACGGACTGATGAAACACGTCAAGGGTCCCGACTTCCCCGGGGGTGGCCTGATGGATCCGGCGGGGATCCGCGACGCCTACACGACCGGGCGAGGATCGGTGAAGGTCCGCGCAAGGATCCACTCCGAACCCCTCAAGGGCGGCAAAGACGCACTGATCGTTTCCGAGCTTCCCTTCGCGGTCAAGAAGGGCGGTGATTCCGGTGTGATCGCCAAGATCGCCCAGTTGGTGCGCGACAAGAAGCTTGAGGGGATCTCCGACCTCCGCGACGAGACCGACCGCACCGGCATGCGCCTGGTGATCGAGCTGAAGCGCGGCGCGGTGCCTAACACCGTCCTCGCGAACCTTTTCAAGAAGACCCAGCTGCAGACCTCCTTCGGGATGAACATCGTTGCCCTGGTGGAGGGGGTGCCCCGCACACTCGGCCTGCGCGAAATGGTCGTCCATTACGTCGAACATCAGCGCGAAGTAGTCACCAGGCGAACCCAGTACAAGCTGAGGCGGGCCGAGGCCCGGGCGCACATTCTGGAAGGCCTGCTGATCGCCCTCGACAACCTCGACGCCGTGATCGCATTGATCCGCTCGTCCTCCGATCCGGACGTCGCCCGCGACGGGCTGATCAGTGAGTTTGAACTGTCCCGTGAGCAGGCCCAGGCGATTCTCGACATGCGCCTGCAGCGGCTAACCGCGCTCGAGTCCGACAAGATCCGGGCCGAACACGCCGAATTGATGGAGCTGATCGGTGAACTGAGAGCGATTCTCGGTGACGAGGACCGGATCTACGGCCTGGTCCGTGACGAACTGATGG
>JBGAOF010000203.1:275-3497 GCA_044221915.1 Solirubrobacterales bacterium | reverse complement strand
CCTTGTCGAGGCGTCAGTTCACCCATGCTTCCGAAAGGTGGCCTTGCCTCAGGGCCTCTGGCCGACCGGAGTAAGGTTGGAGATGTCCATTAGGATGGAAGCACTGTGTCGATAGAGGATTTGGACGAACTGCCCGCCCCAACCTTCGCAGGTGGTAACAGGGCGATCACGACGGACCCCGTCGTCGGCTCGCCCCACCGCGACTATCCAGATGTCTTCGTTCCGGGCGCCGAGGAGATCGAGGACGGCGAGCTTCGCGTCACGGTTCTCGGGAGCGGAAACCCGTGGGTGACCCGAGCCCAGTTTTCCGGAAGCATTCTGATCGAGGTAGGGAATCCGGAGAGGGACCTCCTGGTCCTCGATCTCGGCAGCGGTTCACTGGCCAACTTCGCCAGTCTCGGACTCCCGGTCAATGCCCTGGACAAGGTTCTCATCACCCACCTGCATGCCGACCACACCGCCGATCTGATCACGCTCTTCGGCAGCTACCGAAAGACGGGCAGGGTTGATCGAGGGGTGAAGGTGTGGGGTCCGAGCGGGTCCGAGGAACGGTTCGGCACGAGACATTTCGTCGAGGCGATCCGCGAGGCATGCCAGTGGGATTCCGAATCGACGCGGTCGATCCACGCGGAGGAGAGTTTCGAACTCGAAGTAGAGGAGTTCGACTACTCCCAGACTCAAGTCGTCTACGAGGCAAACGGGGTTACCGTGACCGCCTTCCCGGTCGTCCACGCGCTTTCCGGCGCCGTCGGGTATCGGATCGACTTCGGTGAGGTCACGGTCGTTCATTCAGGCGACACCCGCCCGGGCTGGCCGCTCGTCCGGGCTTGTGAGGGTGGGACCGTCGATCTGCTCATTCACGAGTGCTTCCCCCCGGCTGAGGCAATCGCGGCTTCGATGGACGTGCCGATCGAGCGTGCCCGGGTGATCCTGAATCAGGCCCACACCTCACCCCGGGGTGCCGGCAAGGTATTCGACCTGGTCCGACCACGGATGGCCGGTCTCTGGCACACGGTCGTGACCTCGGCCGGGGCCCGGATGTTGTTCGAGGAACTTCGCAAGGTCTATGACGGCCCGGTTGTGCAGACCCAGGATCTGACCGTCTTCAACGTGACCGCCGATTCCGTGGTTGCTCGCCAGGCAGAGGTCGAGCCCCAGCCCCAGCCCGTTCCGGGCAAGCCGAGGTCTGAACCGGAGGCCCGGCCGCCGGCCCAGCCCGAGTGGTGGGCTGACGCCCTGATCCCACTGGATGACGTCGATTCGCTTCCCTGAGGGCCCGGCCGCCGCTCAGTCAAGACATCAGGCGCAAGAGCTTCAGGAGGGTTGAAGCCGGGCACAAGCGACTATTCTCCCGCCTGTGTTGCGCGGCATGCCGGAGACAGTGATTATCGGTGGTGGCCTGCACGGCATTTCGACCGCTCTGGGCCTCGCCGCCCGGGGGAGGCGGTCGGTGATCCTTGAAGCGGGTTCGGGGCCGCTCACCCGTGCGAGCATCCGCAACGAGGGGAAGATCCACCTCGGTTTCGTTTACGCACTCGACGAGACCGGCCTGACCACCCGGGCGATGGTCGAGGGATCCCTCGCCTTTGCTCCGCTGATCGAACGGTGGTGCGGTCCGGTCGACTGGCCGGGGATCCGGTCCGACCAGTTCGGATACGTAGCCATGACCCAGGGCCTGGCGGAACCCGATCAGCTCGAATCCCACTACCAGGAGGTGCTTGCCCAAATGAGGGCCGCGGCCCCCCGGTTCGGGACGAACTATCTCGGGGTGGACACGGACGAGGTGGCCGTCATCCGCCACGACCAGGTCTTTCCGGGACTGGCCGAGGGTCATTCCGGTTGCTGGTTCGAGACTCCGGAACGGGCGGTCGACCCTCTGCTCCTGGCCGGGCTGGTTGAACGGGCAGCGGCGGGTGAGCCGAAGGTCAGCCTCCTGGCCCGGCACCGGGTGGTTGGCGCAGCCCGGACGGGGAACGGGTTCCGGCTCGAGGTCGAGACGCCCTCCGGAAAACAGACGGTTGAGACGGAGACCGTTGTCAACTGCGCCTGGGAGGGCAGGCCGACCCTTGACAGGATGATCCTCGAGGAGCCCGTCGCCGGGAACTTTCGGGTCAAATATCAGGTCGTTGTCCGGAGTGAAGGCACCGGGCAGATCAAGGCGGCGACCCTCGTGCAAGGGCCCTTCGGTGATGTCGTCCCATGGCCCGGAGGCGAGATCTTCATCAACTGGTATCCGGTCGCCCGAACTCATTTCGGTGATCAGCCGCTGGAACGGCTCGAACCAGACAGCGGCGTCGCCGCCAGGGTCCACGAGGCGATCCGGGAACTCTTCCCTGCCTTCGGCGACTCCAGGGTGGTGAGGTACGCCCCCTGCTACATCCTCGCGGAAGGCCGTACCGACATCAACGACCCCGGGAGCCGGCTTCACTCACGGATCGGGGCCGAGATCGTCGGGCGCGACGGCTGGTGGTCCCTCCGGTCAACGAAGCTGACCACGGCACCCCTGGCGGGCGAACGGTGTGCGGCGGCGATCACCGGGATCGGAACCGGGTACTGAGTGGACCCTCGGCTCACAATCGCGATTCCGATTCACGCCGGTGCCAGGTGGATCGACGGGATCCTCGACACCGTAAGCAAGGCTCCGGACTGGAGTCGGATCGTCATCAGTGACGGCACCCACCGGGATGATGCGGCTGACCGGCTGGCTGAACTATGCCGGGACGACGACCGGGTCGAGGTAATTTCACGACCGGGAACCCTTGATTGGATCCAGAACGCGAACCTCCTCCTGGAAGAGGCCTCTACCGAGTACTTCTGCTGGATGCCGCAGGACGACCTTGTCGCTCCAGACAGCTACTTCGAGTTGCTGGTTGATGCTCTCGACCAAAACCCCGGGCGGGTACTTGCCTTTCCCACCGTCTCCAGAAAGATGAAGGTCGGCTGGTGGCGGAACCGGTCGCTTGGCGAGGTCGCCTACCCATCTCCTCCATTCGAGCTCGGTTGCGCCCCGCCGGAAGAGGAAGCGCTCCGGATGCTGAAGGAGTGGAACCCTGCTCTGGGCTGCTGGCGGGGGGTCTTCCGGACCCGCGAGGCGAGACCGGCACCTTCCACCAACGACAGTGCCGACCTGATCTGGGCCTTCTCGATGGCCCTCGCCGGCAACTTCATTGAAGTCGGGCAGGCCCGGTACCTGAAGCGGTTTCACCGGGGTAGTGCCCTTCG
>JBGAOF010000203.1:0-265 GCA_044221915.1 Solirubrobacterales bacterium | reverse complement strand
AAAGCGATGGGCCTCTACCGGGTTGAGGTCGAGGCTCGCCTCGGCCCGGACCCGGCGGCAGTCGAAAGGGTGATGAGTGAAGTCGGTGGGTTCCTGTACCGGCACCGGGTGAACATGGCTCTGTATCCCATGATCCGGGCCGGCTCGGTGGCCTTGAACCGGCCCCGTCCCGTGCTCGAGTGACCCGCCGAAAGGCGTGAACCTGCCCCCGGGGTGAGCCGATTTCTGCCCCGTGAATGAGCCGGTCGCTGCCTCGTGGATGAGC
>JBGAOF010000202.1:0-3590 GCA_044221915.1 Solirubrobacterales bacterium | reverse complement strand
GGCCGGGATAGATTGATCCCACTTCCCGCCAATCGCTCTGCCCATCGGCCGTCACTTCGATCCGAAAGACTGGCGCCTCGTCGTCGGCCGGCAGATGGATCGCCCGACCGAACAGTGCCTGCACCTCGCCCGGACGCAACACCGGATTTCCCGCAGCACAAATTTCGTAACACCCCGACTCACCACTGCCCAAGAAGAACTTTCGTCTCACCACCTGAGCCGTCCCGAAAGGACCAAGAGCATGCCGCCCGTAGCTCCCTCCGATTATCCGCCGCCATTTGATTCCGAGAGCGTCATCGCCGCGCCCACTGATCCCGAAGATGAACGCATTGAAGTTGGCGTGGCCATCGTCGGCGGTGGCCCGGCCGGCCTGGCCGCCGCTGTCAAGACCCTCCAGCTGCTCGAGAAGAAGCCGGAACTGATGGAGAAGCTCGGCGAGGTGCCCGTCGCCGTCGTCGAAAAAGGGAAGGTTTGCGGGGCCCACGGGATGTCCGGCGCCAACATGCGCCCCTCCGCGATGGAAGAACTCTTTCCCGACCTGCCGCGTGATGAATGGCCGGTCTACCGCGAGGTGACCAAGGATGCGGTCTACCTGTTGACCGAGAAGCGCGCCCTGCCGCTCAAGCCGATGCCACCGAACTTCCGGAACCACGGCAACTATGTGACTTCGGTCTCCAAGCTTTCGCGCTTCCTCGCCGAAAAGGCCGAGGAGATGGGTGCCTACATCCTGACCGAGACCGCGGCCGACAAGCTGCTGGTCGAGGATCAGATCGTCAAGGGGATCCGCTCCGGAGATCGCGGCCGAGGCCGCGAGGGCCAGGAGCTCGGCAACTTCGAGCCGGGCATGGATCTGGTCGCCAAGGGCACGGTGCTGGCCGAGGGGACCCTGGGTCACCTGACCTTTGCCGCCCTGGATCATTTCGATATCAACGGCCTTGACCCTCAGCGCTGGGAACTCGGCGTCAAGGAGATCTGGGAGGTTGAAGAACCGCTCGACCAGGTCATCCACACGATGGGCTGGCCCCTGCGAAAGGCTGCCAAGTACAAGGAATTCGGCGGCTCTTTCATCTATCCGATGGAGGACAACAAGGTCTGTATCGGTTTTGTGGTCGGCCTCGACTACACGGACGCGACCCTGTCTGTCCATGACCTGCTGCAGGAGTTCAAGCTCCACCCCTTCATCAAGAAAATCCTCAAGGGAGGCAAGCGGGTCGGATGGGGTGCCAAGACCATCCCCGCCGGTGGCTACTGGTCAATGCCCAAGCGGCTTTCGGTCCCGGGCATGGTGATTGCCGGTGATAACGCCGGCATGGTCAACGTCGCCGAACTCAAGGGCGTTCACTACGCGATGCACGCGGGCATGTACGCGGCCGAAGCCATCGTCGACGCTCTCGTGAAGGACCAGGTCGACTTCTCTGCCTATGACGAAAAGGTTCACAACTCGCTGATCGAAAAGGACCTTTACAAGGTGCGAAACGCGAGCCAGCCTTTCACCAAGGGATTCTTCCTCGGCGGCGCCGCGGCTTCGGCGATGACCATGACCGGCGGCCATTTCCCCGGCGGTCACTGGAAGAACCACGACGACGCCACCTACAAGATGGAGATCGGCAAGGCGGCCGACAATTACCCGGAGCCGGATGGCGAGTACACCTTCGACAAGCTGTCGTCGGTCTTCCTCTCGGGCAATGCGACTCGTGATGATGCCCCGAACCACATCCGGATCCAGACCGAAGTCCCGCGTGAGGTCGCCCAGACCTGGGTTTCGATGTGTCCGGCCCAGGTCTACGAGATTCCCGAGGATCAGCTCGAATCAAACGCCCCGATAGTGGACGTGCATGTGACCGCATCAAATTGTGTTCAGTGCGGTGCGATCACGGCTAAGGGCGGCCGCTTGACCCTGCCGGAAGGTGGCGACGGCCCGCTCTACACGGAGACCTGATCCGCGGTACCGGCTTGAGCGTCCGGCCGGCAGCGGGCAAGCCCCAGACAATGTGAGAACGGCGTCGGAGAAATCCGGCGCCGTTTCCGGTTCCGGGTCCAGTCCGGGGTGGTTGTCAGCGCGCGGTCTTCAGGCTGCTTCGCGGAACTCCAGATCGATGATCTCGGCGGCGTAGGCGCGGGAATCAAACGGCGAGTCCTCGGCGTCAAACACGGAGCCGGACATCGATCGGGGCTTCCGCGGCGGGATGGTCCACTCGTCGCAGCCCTTGAAGGCATCGGCGAAACGCTGCGCCTTGGTGCTGCGCGGTCGAGCCTGGTCGAATACCTCTCTGGCCATACGGACGATCCTCCTCCGGAAGGGGTTATGGAAAGCTAGTTCGTCCCGTCGGACGGAAAACCTGCCAGCTTTCCCGCAAATTGCGGGAATTCCTATTTTCGGCGCCAGGAGCCGAAAACCAGGGCTGGCCGAAAGGTCAGGGCCCAACCCGACAACCACGCCCCCCCCCCCACCCCGGGTGGGTGGGTGTTGACGAGGTGCGCCGGATTGACTTGTTCTCTAGAATGGGTCAAATGAAGGCAGACATCCATCCCGAATACACCCTCGCGAACGTCCATTGTTCGTGCGGCAACCAGTTCTACACACGGTCGACCAAATCCGACCTGCACGTTGAACTCTGCTCTGCCTGCCATCCCTTCTACACCGGCAAACAGAAACTGGTCGACACCGGTGGCCGGGTTGAGCGCTTCCAGCGTCGCGCTGCGAAGCGTGCCAAGGCCAACGCGAGCTAGCAACAGGTTCCGCCCGGGCCGCATCCCGGCCCGCGAGGTCACATGAAGTCGGACGGCGCCACTCCGGATCGGTCTGGCGCCGTCTCGCAGCCCCCGCTTGAGGCCCGGCGCGACGCCCCCGTCGGGGGGCAGGCGGTGCTCGAAGGGGTGATGATGCGCGGCGTCACCACCTGGGCGGTCTCGGTGCGCAAGCCGGACGGGGAGATCGAGACTACCGTCGAGACGATCCGGCCCTGGGCCCGGAGGCACCGGGTGCTTCGGTGGCCCGTCATTCGCGGCATCGTTGCCCTTGCGGAATCGCTGAAGATCGGCTTCCGGGCGTTGGGGATGTCGGCCAACGCCCAGCTCGGGGAGGACGAAACCGAGGAGGAGCTCGGCGGTTTCACCTGGGGCATGACGATCATCGTGTCGCTCGCTTTCGCGATTCTGCTCTTCTTCGTGATACCGGTCGGGCTGACAAGCCTGGTCAAGGGATGGCTGGAATAGTCCTTTCTGTTCTGGGTGGTCGAGGGAGCCGTGCGGACCCTGATCTTTATCGGCTACATCGTGATGATCTCCCGCCTCGATGATCTGCGCCGGGTTTTCGAATACCACGGGGCCGAGCACAAGACGATTTCCTGCTACGAAGCCGAGGATGAGCTCGTTCCCGCCCGGGCAACGCTTTATTCGAGACTTCATCCCCGCTGCGGCACCAGCTTCCTGCTGATCGTGATGGTCGTGGCCATCTTCGTCTTTGCCCCGCTCGGCCTGCCCGCCTGGTACTGGCTGGTCATTTCCAGGATCGTTGGTGTGCCGCTGATCGCCGGGATCGCCTACGAGCTGATCAAGTGGGCTGGCCGCAACCGTGACCGGGGCTGGGT
>JBGAOF010000201.1:0-3655 GCA_044221915.1 Solirubrobacterales bacterium | reverse complement strand
GGGGCCGCGGACTTCCGGTTTCGCAACGTCCTTCGCCACACCCGTCGCATTGCGATCAGGGCAGTTCCCGCGCCTGCCGCGGCCCGAACGGCCACTATCAATTCAGGTTGGTGAGCCACTCCTCGGATGTGGCCGGCCATCAGATCCAGTCTCCGGTGATCGGGTCCCGGCCTTCGGGGCCACGGCAAGTTGGCAATCATGTCCTCGTGCCGAGGAAGCTGTTCAACCTGTTGCCCCCGCTGTTCCTGATGGCGGTGATCTTTCTGCTGTCAGCGCAGCCGGATCTCTCGACCGGACTCGGATTTTGGGATCTGGTCTTGCGCAAGCTCGCGCACATGAGCGTCTACGCGCTCTTGACATTGCTCTGGTGGCGGGCCCTGGCGCCTCTGGCCGGGCGGCCGCTGGCTGTCGCGGTGACAATCGCGTTTCTTTACGCGATCAGCGACGAATACCACCAAAGCTTCGTCGAGGGCCGCAGCGGCAACCCGGTCGATGTGATGATCGACTCGGTCGGAATTGGGCTTGCGGTGTGGCTGGCCCGCTCCGACTGGTTCCGGCGCGGCCCGGCCCGCCGCTTTTCATCCCTCGGCGGCGCGGCGCCGGACCCCACGGCACCGGACCCCATGCCTCCCGACCCTCGCCGGTCGCTGACTTCATCCCGTTCGTATGAAAACCGAAGCGTCGGCCAATGCGAATCTTCGGCTGTGGATAGCGATTCGGATATCAACTACATCCCGGCAATCATCGGCTTCTTTGTTGCGATCATCGCGGTCGTGGCTGCCTTCTTCCTGATCGGGCCGGTCGCCGGGATCATCGTTGTGCTTGTTGTGCTCGCGCTTGCGCTCTACCTGGGCTACCGCCTGATGACGCAGGACGAGAACTGATCCGATCCGAAGATTGACCGCTCCCCGATGTTGCGGTCAAAGACGACGGGCCGGCGCTTGCGTGCCGGCCCGTCTCGTCTTCGAGCTGTGAAGGCAACCGGGGGTTGCCCAGGGTTCAGGCGAGGTCGAAGCGGTCGGCGTTCATCACCTTGGCCCAGGCCGCGATGAAGTCGCTTACGAACTTCTCGCTGGCATCCTCGGAGGCGTAGACCTCGGCCAGCGCCCGAAGCTCCGAGTTCGATCCGAAGACCAGATCCGCCCTGGTCCCGGTCCAGCCCCTTTCGGGTGACTCGAACCTGGTCGAGTTCTCGTCGGCCGGAGTCCACGTGGTGTCGAAGGAGAGGAGGTTCACGAAGAAATCGTTCGTGAGGGTCTCCGGGCTCTCCGTCAGGACGCCCGCAGTCGAGCCGCCGCTGTTTGCCCCGAGCACCCGCAGCCCACCGACCAGGACGGTCATCTCCGGGGCGGAAAGCCCGAGCAGACTCGCCTTGTCAACGGTCTGTTCCTGGGTTGCGTCACCGCGACCCGGGGTGAACGGGACCGCGACCTCATGGCCGGCCTTCCTTGCTGCTTCTTCGATCGCGGCGCTGCCAGCCAGTACGACCAGGTCGGCAAAGGAAACCTGCCGGGCATCGTTTTCCTCATTGAACCCGGCCTGGATTTCTTCCAGAACCTCGATCACCTTCGCCAGCTGTTCCGGGTCGTTTGCCGTCCAGCTCCTCTGCGGCTCCAGGCGAATCCGGCCACCGTTGGCACCGCCCCGCATATCGCTGCCGCGGAACGAGGAAGCGGCGGCCCAGGCGGCTGAAACCAGCTGCGAGATCGAAAGGCCGGATGCGAGGATCTTCTCCTTCAGTGCGGCGATGTCAACCTCGTCAACCAATTCGTGATCGACCACCGGGATCGGGTCCTGCCACAGCAGCTCCTCGTCGGGGACCTCGGAGCCGAGGTAACGGGTGACCGGGCCCATGTCCCGGTGGGTCAACTTGAACCAGGCGCGGGCATAGGCCTCCGAGAACGCTTCGGGATCCTCAAGGAACCGCTTCGAGATCTCTCCGTACGCCGGGTCGAAGCGCAGCGAGAGGTCGGTGGTCAACATCCGCGGTTCCTGCTTCTCGTCCGGGTTGGCGGCACCGGGCACCATGTCGGCCCCGGCCCCGTTCTTGGGGCGCCACTGCTTGGCGCCGGCCGGGCTCTCGGTCAGCTCCCACTCATAGGCGTAAAGAATGTGGAAGAACTCGTTGTCCCAGCGGGTCGGATGATAGGTCCAGGTGACTTCGAGTCCGCTGCCGATCGCATCCGCTCCGGTCCCGGTTCCGTAGCTGTTCTTCCAGCCAAGGCCCTGCTCTTCGAGCGGGGCGGCTTCTGGTTCCGGGCCGACATACGGCTCCGGGTCGGCGGCGCCGTGAGTCTTGCCGAAGGTGTGGCCACCGGCGATCAGGGCGACGGTCTCTTCGTCGTTCATTGCCATCCGGGCGAAGGTCTCACGGATGTCGTGGGCGGCGGCGACCGGGTCCGGGTTGCCGTCGGGGCCTTCCGGGTTGACGTAGATCAGGCCCATCTGAACCGCCGCGAGGGGGTTGTCGAGGTCCCTTTCACCGGTGTAGCGCTTCTCGCCGAGCCATTCGGTTTCCGGGCCCCAGTAGACATCCTCGTCCGGCTCCCATTCGTCAACCCTGCCGCCGGCGAAACCGAAGGTCTTGAAGCCCATTGATTCCATCGCGACATTGCCGGCGAGGACCATCAGGTCCCCCCAGGAAAGCTTGCGGCCGTACTTCTGTTTGACCGGCCACAGGACCCGGCGGGCCTTGTCGAGATTGACGTTGTCCGGCCAGCTGTTGAGCGGGGCGAAGCGCTGCTGCCCGTGGCCGGCACCGCCACGGCCGTCCGCCACCCGGTAGGTGCCGGCTGCATGCCAGGCCATGCGGACGATCAGGGGACCGTAGTGGCCGAAGTCGGCCGGCCACCAGTCATGCGAGGTGGTCAGGGCGGTTTCGATGTCCTGCTTCACCTCGTTCAGATCGAGGCTTTCGAACTCGGCCGCATAGTCGAAATCGTCACCGTAGGGGTTGATCTCGGCCGGGTTCCGGGCGAGGACCTTCAGATTGAGCCGGTTAGGCCACCAGTTGGCGTTGCCGCCACCCTCGGTGGGGTCGGGCAGGCGGTCGTGGGCGACCGGGCAGCCGCCGGATCCCTCTTCGTTTACTTCGCCGATCACGGCATCGGGCTGTTCAGACACGGGATTCCTTTCGGGGGGATTCGTCGTTGACGGTTGTGGTCGCGCAGGCGGGGCAAAGGCCCCGGTACACGACCTCGGCTTCATCGATCACGTAGCCGTGATCATTCGAGGCCGTAAGGCAGGGTGCGTAGCCGACCGCGCAATCGACGTCGGCAATCGCGCCGCAGGAGCGGCAGACGATGTGGTGATGGTTGTCGCCGACCCGGGATTCGTACCTTGCCACCGAGCCGGGCGGCTGGATGTGGCGGATCAGCCCGGCGTCGGCGAGGACCCGGAGGCCGTCGTAGACCGCCTGGTGGGAAACCTCGGGCAGGTCAAGTCGCACCGCCTCGAGGATTGAACTGGTGTCGGCATGCGGGTTCTCGCAGACCGCATCGAGAACGGTCATGCGGGGCCTGGTCACTCGCAGGCCCGCGTTGCGCAGGCTCGGGACCTTCATCTTGCCGCGATCGGCGTTCAGGCCCGTGACGTTCTGGCGTCCCAGATCGTCGGTCGGTGGTCGGAGGCCGATGTTGCGGTAGGAGTTGTCGCT
>JBGAOF010000200.1:0-3676 GCA_044221915.1 Solirubrobacterales bacterium | reverse complement strand
TCCGAAGCGACCATCCGTGCCCGTCGCCTCAGCTCCTCTGCCCCTTTGGTGCCGTAAGGAAAACAGTCGCTGTCGCCGAGATAGAGAAAATCCTCGGTGGGCAACGAGACCAGACACTCATGGAGCACGGTAAGGCCTCCGACTCCGGAATCAAAAACGCCGATCGGCCGGCCGTTCCCGTTCACTGCCCCTGGCCCCGTGTCTGCTCCCCCGAAGAAAAGACCAGCGAACCCCAGTCCCCCATCGACCCGCGCCCGGATTCAATCAGGCCGTGAGGCTCAAACGCCGCGACAACCCGGTCGTATTCGGTGTTCAGCAGACCGGAGCAGACCAGCGTGCCAGGCCGGTTTTCCCCCGACATGCCATCAGCGATGACTTCGAGCAGGGGCGCGGTCAGGTTCGCCACCGTAGTGGGTGCGAGATCGGGAAGGCCACTTCTCAGATCGACCCGTTCGAATCGCGCCGCGACCGAGTTGGCGGACGCGTTCAGCAAGGCAGCCTCGACCGCCGCGGCTTCGTTGTCGTAACCCGAGACAGGCGACCAGCCGAGCCTGGCGGCCGCTATGGCCAGAACCCCGGAGCCGCAACCCAGGTCGGTGAGCGGACCCAGGGGGCCGCCCTCGGCCGCGATCCCGATCAGGGCCTCGATACAGAGCCGGGTGGTCGGGTGGGCCCCGGTGCCGAAAGCCCGGCCCGGGTCAACCACAACCTCGGCCAGGTCGGACCTCGCCGCCTCCCATGGCGGCCGGATCCAGACGGCCGGACCCTCGCCAGGCGGTCCGACTAAAAGTGGCCGGTGAAAGCTCCGCCAGCGGTCTGCCCAGTCGTCGGCGACCTCGGTCGCTTCGACCGCAACGGTGCCGCCGGCGATCACAGCCTCTTCCTCGCCGAGGTCGGGCAGCTCTCCCTCGGCCCCGTAGATCGCGTATTCGACGAAGCCGTCGCCGACCGTCTCCTCGACGCCGGCTGGGGCAAGGACGGTGAGCTCGGCCAGCACCAGTTCGGCCTGATCGGGCGTGCAGCGGACCGCCAGACGGATCAACCGAATGCCCTGCGCATCCGCGAGAAGATCCCTGACTCCTTGGGCTCGCGATTCTCGTCGGTCAGGGTTTCGTCGAGTTCGGCTGCCAGTCTCTGTTGCTGCTCACTGAGGTTGGCCGGGATGATCACGTTGAAGACGAAGCGGTGATCGCCTCTTCGCCGGGAGCTGCCGAGTCGGGGGAGCCCCTTCCCCTTGAGTCTGGTCTCGGCACCCGGCTGGGTTCCAGCGGGCAGCTCGATCTCGTCCTGGCCGTCCAGGGTCTCGACCTCGATCGTGTCCGAGACCATCGCCGCGGTCGCATCGACCGGCACCACCGTGATCAGGTCCTGTCCGTCGCGAACCATCCCGTCCCGGTCGGCGACGATGACCTCGACGTAGAGGTCCCCGGGCGGTGCGCCGGTCTCCCCCGCGTGGCCCGCTCCGCCGATCCGGATGCGCTGACCGGACTCGATGCCGGCGGGGATGTCAATCCGGTGCTTCTTCCGGCTGTGCCTGCGACCGAGACCAGAGCAGACCTTGCATGGTTCTTCAGCGACCTTTCCGTCACCGTGGCAGCGGTCACAGGGCGTCGCCCGGACCATCTGGCCGAAGGCCGTGTTGGCGACGCTTCTCAGTTCCCCGCTGCCACCGCAACGGTCACAGGTGGTGATCGGCGTCCCCGGCTCGGCTCCGTTGCCGTGGCAGTGTTCACAGTTCGCCACCGCCTCGAATTCAACTTCCCGGGTGGTGCCATCGAGCACGTCCTCGAGTTCGATCTCCACCTCGGCTCCGATATCCGCCCCGGGAGCGGGGCCTCTGGCGCCGCCGAAGCCACCGCCAAAGAACGCGCTGAACAGATCGTCAATCGAACCGAATCCCTGGGCCCGTGACTGATAGCCGCCAGAGCGAAGCCCATCATGTCCGAACTGGTCGTAGGTCTGGCGGCGTTCGTCGTCGGAGAGCACCTCATAGGCCTCGGCCGCCTGTTTGAACTTGTCCTCGGCGGCCGGGTCATGGTCGTTTACGTCCGGGTGGAGCTCCCGGGCAACCCGGCGGAATGCTTTCTTGATCTCCTGGGCTGATGCATCCCGTGAAACCCCGAGGATCTCGTAGTAGTCGCGTTTTTCGCTCATGCGTCGTAGACAAACTCGAAGTAGCGGGAAAGCTCACGAGCGGCCGCGCTGACACTGGCGATCGCCTGCTCGTAGTCCATCCTCGTCGGGCCGACCACGCCGACCGAGCCAAGGTGTGGTCATCAACCGGTCGATCCGCGGCAGGTCGGCGGCCCGCCGTTGGTCGAGCAGGCGCGAGGCACCGTCCACATAGAGGGCACCTTCCGGACTTTGCTCGAGATCAAGCAAGGCCGGTGAAAGCTGCTCGACAAAGGCAGCCTCGACCGGCCCCAGTGCCGGATCGGCAATCAACGAAGCAATTCGTCTGGCCCCGAGGTCGAATCCGGTCAGCGACTCGTTCAGGTAACTCGACGCCCATTCGACCAGGCCGGGATCAACCGGGTGGGCAAAGGTGAACGCCCGCTTGGTCACATCCCCCGAGCTGGTGATCACAATCACCATGACCACGTTGGCCTGTAGAAGCAGTGCTTCAACCCGGTGGATCATCGCCGTGCCGACCGGCGGCGCAACGACCAGCGCCAGCAGGTCGGTCATCTGGGCCAGGGCCGCCGTTGCTTCCAGCATCGCCTCGTCAACTTCGCGACGCAGGTCGGACAGGTCGAGCCCGGACCGGGAGTCACGGCGGGCCACCGCCCGTGGATTCAGCGACTCGACGTATTGACGATATCCGAGGTCAGTTGGAACCCGTCCGGCCGAGGTGTGTGGATGGGTCAGATAGCCCCCTGCCTCCAGGGCGGCGAGTTCCGCCCGCACGGTGGAAGCACCCCACTCCAACCGCGAATCCTCGGCAATCGCCTTCGAGCCCACGGGCCGGCCAGTCTCGCGATAAGCGTCGACCACCAGTCCAAGAATCAGTTCCTGTCGCTCGGAGAGCATCACTCAATTGTATGAACGCGCCAGTCTCGACGCGGAGGGGCGGAAAATGGCGCCGACGACGTTTCGGGTCGAGGAGGCGGTATTGCCCGCCCCCGCGCCCAAGCTACGGGTAGGAGATATCGGCAGTGGCGTTGCGGATCACCTGGTTTTCACCCTGCGTCGCGACCAGGTCAAAGGTGACGTCAGTGCCGTCGGCTTCAATCACCTCGCCCGACACTTCGATTTCCTGCTCCGGGAAGCTCATCCCTCGGAACTGGACAGAAAGCCGCTTCAATGCCCGCGGGTCCCCGTCGGCCTCCTGGGCGGCAGCCCGAGCGACCAGCGCCATCACGTAGAGACCGTGGAGGATCGACGAAGGAAGCCCGACCGACCGGGCAAATTCGCCGTCGATATGGATCGGGTTGAAATCACCGGATGCCCCTGCGTAACGGTGAGGCAGAAAACGGTCCGGAGTGATTGTGAGCCCGGCGATTTTTTCTCCCTTTTCCCGGGCACTCATGCTTCGATCCCCCTGACGATGTTGGTCCAGGTGGCCCGGCAGACAATCTGACCTTCCTGGTTTTTCGATTCGGATTCGAACACGTAAAAGCCTTTCCCGTCCTTGGGGTAGATCTCCCGACAGGTCGCGGCTGTGGAAATCAAGTCC
>JBGAOF010000001.1:0-26159 GCA_044221915.1 Solirubrobacterales bacterium | reverse complement strand
AGCCAGTGTACATGAATGTTCAGAGACCTGGACGGCAGGACTCGAACGTTCACGTCTATCGAGCGAGGCATTCCGTGGTCTCTGACCCTGAAAACGACCGAGGGCCGCATCCGCGGCCCTCGGTCGAAATCCCGGGGAGATCCTCCCCAACGGACGTTCCTACTTGAGTTCGACGGTAGCGCCGGCTTCCTCGAGTTCGGCCTTGAGCTTCTCGGCCTCGTCCTTTTCGACGCCTTCCTTGACCGGCTTCGGTGCCTCGTCGACCAGAGCCTTGGCCTCCTTGAGGCCGAGTCCGGTAGCCGCCCGCACAACCTTGATGACCGGAACTTTCTTGTCCCCGACTTCGGTCAGCACGACATCAACAGTCGAGCTGCCTTCGTCACCGGCGTCGCCGGCATCTCCACCGGCAGCGCCGGCCGCGGGTGCGGCCGCGGCAACTGCCGTGGCCGAAACGCCAAATTCCTCTTCGAGAGCCTTGATGCGCTCGCTCAGCTCGAGGACGCTGATGCCCTTGAGCTCTTCAATCCATTCTTCGGTGCTGGTTGCCATTTCTGGTTACTCCTCGTTTTCTTCTGATTCAGCTTTGTCTTCCGCTTCAGCCTCATCGGCCGGAGCTTCGTCTGCAGCGGGTTCTTCAGCGACCTCATCGGCCGTGGCTTCTTCTGCGGCGGGTTCTTCAGCGGCTTCCTCGGCCGGAGCCTCGTCGGCGGCGGCCTCTGCGGCGGGAGCTTCTTCCTTCGATACCTCGGCGCTGCCACCAACAAGACCCTGATCGGCCACCTGCTGGAGGGCGATCGCCAGGCCGGAGATCATTGACCCCAGGCCACGGGTGAGGGTGACCAGCGGGCTGGCGACCATGCCGGCCAGCTGACCGTTGAGAACATCGCGGGAAGGGAGCTTCGAGATTGCGGTGAAACGGCCCTCGTCGAGGATCGTTTCGCCCATTAGCCCACCCTTGTAGGTGAGCACCTCATGCTCCTTGTTGAAGGTGGTGATCGCCTTCGCGGCAGAGGCGGTGTCGCCCTTGACGAAGGTGAGCGCCGTCGGGCCCTGGAGCAGTTCGTTCAGCTCCGTGGCACCTGCCTTCTCCGCAGCGAGCTTGGTGAGCCGGTTCTTCACGACCTTGAAGGTCGCATCCGACTTGCGGAGCTCAGTGCGCAGCTCAGCCGCCTGGGTTACCGAGATCCCCCGGTAGTCCACGGCGAAGATCGCTTCAGATGATTCGATCTCGGCACCGATCTCTTCGATCAGCGCGGCTTTTTCTTCACGGTTCATTTTTGCCTGACTTGTTTTTGTCTGACGATTCCCTGTCGCAGACAGCCCGGGCAAACAAAAAACCCGCTCAGAGGCGGGCAGGAGAAGTGACCACAACTGGCCGCTCCGGCTCACCTGCGCTGGGAATTACGGGCTATCGCCCGACCAGCGGTCTACGGCAGAGGCGTGACTTTACAGGTTTTCGGGAATGGCCGGGGCCCGCCGTCAGGCAGCGGCCTGGCTGGCTTCTTCCCCGGCCTGGCCGGGGATGATGTCGGCTTCGGTCGCCCGGGCCGGATCCACCGCAATACCCGGGCCCATCGTCGTGGAGACGGAGATCGAGATGACATAGCGGCCCTTGGCCGACGCGGGCTTGGCCTTGGTGATTTCGTCCATCACTGCGGCGTAATTCTCAAGCAGCTTTTCCGCCTCGAAAGAAGCCTTGCCGATGGCCAGGTGGACGATCGCCTGGCGGTCAGTGCGGTACTCGACCTTGCCGGCCTTGGATTCAGCGACTGCCTTCTCGACATCCTCGGTGACCGTGCCGACCTTCGGGTTCGGCATCTTTCCGGACGGGCCGAGCACACGGCCCAGCCGGCCGACCGTCGGCATCATGTCGGGGGTAGCGATGACCACGTCGAACTCGTCGAAGCCACCTTCGATCTTTTCCGCGAGATCATCGGCACCGACGATGTCGGCTCCGGCTGCCTCTGCGTCACGGGCCTTGTCGCCCTGGGCGAAGACCGCAACCCGCACATCCTTGCCGAGCCCGTTGGGCAGTGCCAGGGTGCCGCGGAGCTGCTCCTCGGCGTGGCGGACGTTCACCCCAAGCCGAATGTGGACCTCGACCGTCTCGTCGAAACCCGCGGAGGCAGTCTCCTTGATCAGGTTGATCGCCTCATCGGGCGGGTAAACGTGGTCACGCTGGACCTTCTGGAACTGCTGGCGGAAACGCTTGCCGTGAGCCATCTTCACTTGACCTCCACGCCCATGGAACGGGCAGTACCGGCGATGATCTTCGAGGCTGCGTCCAGGTCATTGGCGTTCAGATCGGGCATCTTGCGCTCGGCGATCTGCCGTACCTGGGCCTCGGTGATTGTGCCGACCTTGTTGATATGGGGCTCTCCCGAACCTTTCTGGATCCCGATCGCCTCCTTGATGAGGACGGCGGCCGGCGGAGTCTTGGTGATGAAATCGAAACTCCGGTCCTCGTAGACCGTGATTTCGACCGGGATGATTGTGCCGCCCTCCTGCTGGGTCTGCGCATTGAATGCCTTGCAGAAGTCCATGATGTTCACTCCGTGCTGGCCGAGGGCCGGGCCCACCGGCGGGGCCGGGTTGGCCTGGCCGGCCGGAATCTGGAGCTTGATCAGGGTCATTACTTTTTTCGCCATGGGTCTGTGGTGCCTTGAGTTGAAGATTTTGCTCGCTAGAGCTTCTTTACCTGCTCGTAACCGACCTCGGAAGGTGTCTCGCGACCGAAGATCGAAACCAGCACCTTGAGCTTCTGCTGGTCGTCGTTGATTTCGGCGATCTCGCCGGAAAAATCGGAAAGTGGGCCGCTGATGATCTTGACCGTCTCGCCGATCTCGAACTGGGCCTGGGTGCGTGGCCGTTCGGCTGTCTCGCGGTGAAGCAGCCGGTCAACCTCGCTCTTTGTCAGGGGTACCGGGGTATCACGCGGACCGACAAAGCCGGTGACGCCCTGGGTGTTGGAGACGAGGCTCCAGGCGTTGTCGGTCATGTCCATGTTGATCAGGACATAGCCGGGCATGGTTCGCTTCTCCACCTGGATCTTCTGGCCGTCCTTGATCTCGGAAACCTGCTCGGTGGGTACCACTACCTTGCGGACCCGGTGGCGCTGGCCCATCGACTCAATCCGATGTTCGAGCTTCTGTTTGACCTTGTTCTCCTGGCCGGAGTATGTGTTGATTACGTACCAGCGATACATGAAATTCCTTAGATGAGCCTCTGGACGAGCCAATTGAAGGCGAGGTCCAGAAGGCCAAGATAGACGGCGGCGACGATCACGAAAACAATCGTGACCGCGGTGGCCTGGATCAGGGTGTCCCGGTCCGGCCACTGGACCCGCTTGAGTTCGGCGATACAGGATGACAGGAAAGCGATCACCCCGCTGCGCTTGCGCTCAGACTTCGCCTGCTTTTGCCGCTTGGCTAGCTGCTGTTCCTCATGCCGCTTCTGTTCGGCTTTTTTGCGCTTCTCGGCCTCTTTTTGCTTACGCTTTTCTTCCCTGGAGCTCAGGCCCGCCTTGGGCGCGTCGGGGGTTTCGAGATCTTCTTCCCGGGCGCCGGCCGCGATCCCGGCTTCAACCGCCTCGATCTCGGCGATGTCACCGGACTTCGGCACCTGAGTGTCGTGCTGGGCTTTCGCCTCGGCGTTGCCCTCACCCTGTGCCGCAGCCTCACGCGCGCGGCGTTCGGCCTTCCGCTGTGCCCGGGATTGGGCCACTAGCGGGTTTCCTTGTGGGGCTGGTGCTTGCCGCACCAGCGGCAGTACTTCCGCATCTCGATGCGATCGGGAGTATTGCGTTTGGATTTGTTGGTTTGGTAGTTACGACGCTTGCAGCTCTCACAGGCAAGTGTCACCGCGATGCGGACATCTCCGCGTGCCATATTTCCTCGCTACTCAGGCAGTACCGTTACAAAGTAAAGCCTCGGCCCGGGGGCTGAGGCGCGTCTAGGAAGAATACCGATTAACCGGCTCTGGGGAGTCCCAGCGTCCGGAGTGCCTGCTAGAAGGCGGCGGGCCGTCCCCCTCGGGAGTTATGTCCGCGCCTTCCGGCCCGAAACGGAAGGGCCCGCGCGAAATCTCTTTCCACGCGGGCCCCTTGCCGGATATCGGTCGGAACTATTTGATCAGGGTGACGTGACCCCGGATCGTGCCGGTCGTGGTCTTCGAGCCCGAGCGGCCACTGGCCGTGACCTGGATTGACGCCCGGGTGGTCTTGCGGACAGGACGGGCCTTCAGCTTGAACACCACCTTGCGGGCGGAGCCACCGGCAATTGTGCCGACGTTCCGGCAACGAGTTGCCTTGCCGCTGATCAGCTTCTTCGGGGTCTTCAGGCAGGCCCTCGCCTTGGTCACGGCGAGTTCACCGGTGTTTCTCAGGGTGACGGCCACCTTGACGGTGCTTCCACCCCTGACCCGCTTCTTGCCAACCTTGATCTTCGGGCGGGCCAGCTTGCCGGGCGCCTTGGGAGCCAGTACCTCGAAGCCGACCGACTCCACCGGGCCGACGTTGCCAGCGGCATCGGTTGCCCGAATCTGGACCGTGTGGGCACCAACCGCCAGACCGGTCAGGGTCAGCGGCGACGTGCAGCCGACGAAGGCACCGCCGTCCGCGCTGCATTCGAAGGTGGCGGTCTCGCTGGCATTGAACCCGACCGTGGCAGTCGTTGCCTCGCTGGAAGCGGGGGGAGCGTTGGTGACCGTCACCTCGGGTGCGGTCGCGTCCACCTCGAAGTCCGAGCTCTTCGGGGTCGAGACATTGCCGGCCGCGTCGGTGGCCCGCACCTGGAATGAATGGGGGCCGTCGGCCAGCGATTCGGTCGCAAACGGCGACGTGCAGGTAGCGAAAGCCCCGCCGTCAACCTTGCATTCGAAGCTGGAGGCCTCGTTGGCGGTGAAGGCGAAGGTCGAGACCCGGTTGTTCACCAGGCCGCTGCTTCCCGATGTGATCTGCGCGACGGGCGCGGTGTGATCAATCGTGAAGGTCCGGGCAACCGGGGTCACTTCACCGAGGCCGTTGGCATCGGTGGCCTTCACCCGGATGGTATGGGAACCCTCGCTCAGGGCCGCGGTTGTGAACGGGCTTGAGCAGGGAGCGAAGGCATCCGAGTCGATCCGGCATTCGAATGTGGATCCCGGCTTGCTCGATTCAAACGCGAAGCTCGGGGTCGGATTCTGAGTCGAGGACCCTTGCGCGGGGCCGGAGGTGATGTTGGTCACCGGTGCGACCGTGTCAACCGAGAAGTCGATCGCGGTGACCGGATCTTCAACGTTTCCAGCCTGGTCGGTAGCCCGGACTTCGAAGCTGTGTTCTCCGTCATCAAGACCGTTCAGGGCAACCGGGGAGCTGCAGGCCGCCCAGTCGGCTACCTCGTCGGAATCAATCCGGCATTCGAAGCTCTGGCCACCATCGTTGGAGACGAAGGAGAATTCGGCCTGGTCCACAATGATCGTCTGTCCGTCAGCCGGACCGCCGGTGATGTCGGTGGTCGGCTTGGTGAGGTCGACGGTGAAGTTCCGCACGGCGGGCTTCAGCGACGGATCATTCGGCGGTGCGAAAGCGACCGCCCGGACCTCGAACTTGTGACTGCCTTCGCTGAGACCGGTCAGATCAACCGGCGAAGCGCAGACGTTCCACGGATCGCCAGGGTTGGTCGAGTCGACCCGGCATTCGAAGGTCGCGTCGTTTTCCGAGGCTTCGAACTCGAAGCTCTGGTCGGGGTTGTTGCTGACCCCGCCATCGGCGATACCGGATGTCACGTTGATGGTGGGTGGCGCCTCGGTGGTGAAGTTGATCGTCACCGGAGCGGTTTCCAGATTGCCGACGAGATCGGTGGCGGTCACCACGAGGGTGTGAGCGCCATCGGCGAGTTCGGCGGTGATGTCTCCGTCGGCACAGGTGAACGGCGTGCCACCATCAATCACGCAGCTGAAGGTGGCCGGCTCTCCGGCCGTGAAGTTCAGCTCCGGCTGATTTGTGGTGAAGGCCTGGGCTTCGGCCGGCTGGGTGACGGTGGTCACCGGAGCCGTCGTGTCAACCGTGAAATCAACCGCGGCCGGGGGCGCTTCAACGTTCCCGATCGGGTCGGTCGCCTTCACCTCGAAGGTGTGATTCCCGTCAACGAGCGGACCGAGGGTCTGCGGCGGCACACAGGCCGAGAAGCCACCCCCGTCAATCTGGCATTCGAATGTCGATCCCGGCTTGGAGGCCGTGAAGTCGAAGTCCGGCGAGCTGTCGGTGATCGTCGAGCCGTCAGCCGGGGCCACCGTGAAGCTGGTCACCGGCTTGACGGAATCAACCGTGAAGTGAACCGAGGCCGGGGTGACCGACGGCCGGTTCTGGCCGTCAACGGCACGCACTTCGAAGGTGTGATCGCCATCAACCAGGGTGGCCGTGGCATGAGGGCTGCTGCAGGCCGTCCAGGGCGAGTTCTCGTCCACCGGATCCACGCGGCACTCGAAGGTCGCGGCGAGATCATCGGAGTCGAACTGGAAGGACGGCTCGGTGAGACGGGTGGTCTCCCCCTCGTCCACATCACTGGCCGGCAGGATGTGAACGTACGGCGGCGCGTCAATCGTGAAGGCGCTGGAGGCCGGGGTCGAATCGACGTTGCCGGCCGGGTCGGTCGCCCGCACCTTGAAGGTGTAGTCGCCGTCGGGCTTGGCGGTGTAGCTGACACCCTCCGCCGGGCAGGACTGCCAGTTTTCGGGATCACCGGTGGAAACGTATGAACACTCGAATGTTGAACCTGTCTGGCTCGACGAGTAGGTGAAGTCAACCGCCGGGGTGTCGACGGTGCTGGCGTCGGCCGGGCCGCTGTCAATCGTGGTATCCG
The DNA here is from genome assembly GCA_044221915.1 of Solirubrobacterales bacterium. Taxonomy (GTDB): domain Bacteria; phylum Actinomycetota; class Thermoleophilia; order Solirubrobacterales; family 70-9; genus 67-14. Next base: position 19,320 of record JBGAOF010000001.1, on the reverse strand, counting down.
GCTCGGTGGTGTCTACCGTGAAGGTCCGGCTTGCCTGATCAGCCTGGATATTGCCGACATCATCAACCGCCTTGACCTGGAATGTCCAGGTTTCATCGGCAAGCGGTGCACCCGGCTGGACGCCGGAAACGCAGGCGGTGAAGTTCACCGATTGCGGGTCGGTCTGCGAGTCAAAGAACCGGCAGAGGAAGGTCGGTGAAATGTTCTCGCTGGAATCGAAAGTGAAGGTCGGCAGCTGGTTGCTGCCGATCGAGCCTTCGGCCGGTGCGGCGTTGGTGATCGTCGCTGTCGGTGCCACCGTGTCAACGGTGAAGCTGCGGCTGGCCGGGGAGGGGTCGACATTGCCGGCCCCGTCAATCGCCCGAACGGCGAGGCTTTGCGCGCCATCGGACATACCGGTCAGTTCTTCCGGGCTGCTGCAGGCCGCCCAGTCTCCCGAATCGACGCTGCATTCGAGACTGCCGGCTTCGGTTCCGTGGAAAGCGAAGGATTCGGTCGTGTTCTTTGTCCTCGAACCGTCGGCCAGGCCACTGTCAAAGACGGTGTCCGGGGCGACCGTGTCGAGATCGAAATTGCGACTGGCCGGGCTCAGATCGACATTGCCGGCGAGATCCACGGCACGCACCAGCAGGGCCACGGGCCCGTCCGGAGCGGCGATCGGCACGCCGCTGGCACAGGCGGTCCAGGTCCCGCCACCGTCCAGCGAACATTCAAAGGTTCCCGGCTCGTTCGACGCGAAACCGAAGGTCGGATCGTTGGTCAGTGACGATTCGGCCGGGCCGGAAACGATGTCGGTGGTCGGGTTGACCTTGTCGACAGTGAAGTTCCTGACCACCGGCGTGAGATCGGGCCGGCCTCCCTGTCCGATCGCCCGGATTTCAACGGTGTGTGCTCCGTTGTTCAGCCCGAAAAGGTTCAGGGGCGAGGTGCAGGAGGACCAGTCATTCTCGTCACCGGAATCAACCCGGCACTCGAAGGTCGGCGGGGTCTCGCCGATTCCGGCGCCTTCCGAGGTGAACTCGAAGCTGGGGCTGCCGGTCGGGATGTGACTGCCTTCGGCCGGTCCGCTCGTGACCACGGTACGCGGCGGGGCGTAGACGGTGAAGGAACGAGTCGCCGACGGTCCGCCGAGATTCCCGGCCCGGTCGGTTGACCGCACCTGGAAGGTGTAGTCGTCGTTGTTGATAGTCCCGGTCTCGAACGGCGAGACACAGGCGTTCCAGCCGCCGCCGTTGAAGTTGCATTCAAAGGTGGCGTCTTCCGGCTGGTCGTTATCAAAAGTGAACGATGCGTGGTCGACATCAATCGTCTCCGCATCGGGTCCGGTCAGGACCGTGGTCACCGGAGCGACGGTATCCACGTTGACCAGCCTGCTGGCCGGGGTGCTTTCCACGTTCTCGGCCTGGTCGGTCGAGCGCACTTCGAAGGTGTGGGGTCCGTCGGCCAGATCCGGAGAAGGCACGAAGGGGCTCGTACAAGCAGCCCAGGAATCCTGTCCGGAATCGCTGATCCGGCATTCAAAGGTGCCGGGCTCATCAGCCGTGAACTCGTATGAAGGATGGCCGTTGTTGAGCCAGAACCCGTCGGCGGGCCCCGAGTCGATGGTCGTGGCCGGCTCGGTCAGATCGACTACAAAGGTGACCTCGACCGGTGCCGAGGCGTTGCCCCAGGGGTCGATCCCGCGGACCTGGAAGGTATGCGAGCCCTCGGTGAGGCCGGAAGCCTGGAAGCTCCCGTTTTCGGTGCAGTCAGCCCAGTCGGCGGGCGGATCGAGGCGACACTCGAAGGTGATCACATTGGTCGGTGAATCCTCCGGTGAGCTGTACTCGAAGAGCGGATTGGTGAAGTTGAGACGGGCACCGTTCCACGGTCCTCGCGGGCCGTCGGCCAGATCGACCACAGGTGGTGTGGTGTCGATCGTGAACGAGCGGGTGACCGGACTCGGGTCGACGTTGCCGGACGGATCGATGGCACGTGCGTTCAACGTGTAGTCCCCGTCGGCGATCGTCCCCGTGTTGTAGGCCGCGTTGCAGGCTCCCCAGCTTCCAACTGCGGGAAGTGCATCGAGACGGCACTCGAAGGTGGACCCCGCTTCGGTTGATTCGATGGCGAAATCGGCGTTGTCGGCCGCGACCGTCGCGCCTTCCGCCGGCCCGGCGGTGATCGAGGTGTTGGGCGGGAAGATGTCCAGCGCCTGCCAGCTCGGTTCGCTGTCGGAACCGACGGCATCGGAGAGCTGAGTCTGACCGGCCCCGTTGGCGTTCATGACGAAGACCTGGCTGGAACCGGTCCGGTTGGAGACGAAGAGGATCTTTTCGGGAGTCCCAAGGTCCAGCGGACCGTTGGTGCCGGAAGGCGAGTAGACCGGTGCCGTATTGGCGGCGGAAGGAACGTTCGTGCGACGGGTCTGGTTGCTGCCGTCGGCGTTCATCGTGTAGATCTCCCAGTTGCTCTGGGCGGGCCTGTTCCGGCTCTGGAAAACGACCCGGCTGCCGTCACCGTTGAAGGCAGGGTCGGCGTTTTCGACCGTGTACGAGGTTCCAGTGAGGTTCACGGGCGTGCCACCGACGGTCGGGATCTTCATGATCTGGTAGCCCTTGCCCGGGTCAACGCCTGGTGCGTAGTGCTCGTAGACGAGAGTGGAACCGTCGGGCGAGAAGTCCGGCGCGTAATCCTGGGTGGTGTTGGCAGTGATCTGGGTGCTGGCCGGGGCATCGGCAATCACCATCACATGCAATTCGCGGTCTCCCCCCGCGTTGCTGGCGAAGGCGATCTGGCTGTTGTCCGGCGAAAAGGCCGGGTCGGACTCGGTCGCGACCGAGGTCGTGAGACGGGTCTGGTTGGATCCGTCCGCATCCATCACGTAGAGTTCGGCGTTGCCGTCCCGGTTCGAGATGAAGGCGATCTTGCTGCGATCCTGCGACCAGGCTGGCGAGGTGTTGGTGCCGACGTTGGTCAGACGGGTAACCCCGCTGCCGTCCACGTTCATCTTGTAGATGTCGGTCGCGCCACCACGGGTGCTGGTGAAAGCGATCGGTCCGTTGCCGCCGGGGAACCCGGCCTCGGCAGTGGCTACCCCGATTGACAGCGCGGCAAGCGAAATCATCCCCGCAGCCAGTCCCTTGAAGGTTCCCTTCCTGATCATGTTCAGCCTCTTGGTTGCCATTTTCCTAGCCTTGTCTCCCTTTGCCTGTTCCCTACCGCGCAACAAGGTTCACCGTGCCTGTGGTCTTGGGTATTTGTGTCGAAGTCGGCGTCAGAGTGAGTACACCCCGGGCCTGTTTGCGCTTCGCAAGTGCCTTGCGGTGAGCTGACTTGATCTTCAGCGAGATCGTGCGGGTTTCACCCGGGGCCACCTCGTAGCGGACAGTGTTGGTGGTCACGTTGGACCAGAAGCGCTTCTTCTTGCCGGGCCGGCGCAACCTGGTTGTGATCTTGAGCTGCGCCTTGCCGTCGCAACGCTTGGTCGCATCGGCCGGGCAGCTCACGGAAACGCTGAACTGACCGCTTCGCAATACCGTTGCCTGCTGCGTGACAATCGTTGCGGGCCGCAGCACCACCGGCGGCAGCACCACCGGCTGGGCGACCGAAGCGCTGTCGTTGAGGTCGTTGACATCATCGACGGTCGAGACTTCCGCCCCGAGATTCAGGCTGCCCTCCAGGGTGTTCGATACCCGCACGTTCACCCTGAGGCTGGCTGCGGACTGTCCGGCGGCAAGGCTGCCACTCCTCTCGCAGGAGAGCATGGTGCCGTCGGGCGCGCAGGTGAACCCGCCGCCCTGGGCGTCAAGGAACCAGACCCCCTCAGGCAGGCTCGACTGGAGGGTGATCGGCCCGACGGTGTCGGCCGATCCGACGTTGCTGACGTTGATGTCAAAGCCCGCGTCGGTGCCGGCTGTCCAGGTGCCGGTCGAGGCAAGTGCCACCGCCACGTCGGTCCGGATCACGTTCTGGACGTCGTCGTCTTCATTGTCGGCGGCCACCAGATCCCCCGGAACATCGAGGGTGGCGGTCGTGGTCACGGTGCTGGCAGCCTCGTCGGTCACCATGAAGTTGATCGGGAAAACCGGTGCGCTCTCCCCGGCCGGTATCACCGGAATCCGGGTGCAGGTCACGGTCTGGCCGTTCACGGCGCAAGGCCAGTTGGAGTTGCCGGAGACTTCCGGCGTCAGGCCGTCCGGCAGGACCACATCAACCGTGGTGCCGCCGTTGATCGCGGAACCGCCGTCGTTGTGGACCCTGACCCTGTAGGTCCCGTGGTCACCGACCCGCAGGCTGGCTCCCGGAGCAAGGTCCGGCTCGAGCAGCACGCTGCCGTTGGGACCGGAAATCGCCGGGTTGGAGACCTGATTGCTCACGTCGTTCAGGTTCTGGATGTCGTCGGTGGTCGTGACCGAGAATGTGGTTTGAGCCGGGCTGAGCACATTCGGCTTGACCGCGGCGACCACTGTGATTGCCGGAGCGGCGGCCCCGGCACCAAGCGACGCGGCACGCACGCAATCGACCTTGTGGCTGTTGGACACATCGATGCTGCAGTTCCAGCCGTTGCCCGATACCTCGCCGGGCAGAACGCCAACCGGCAGGTTGCCGGTGACCGCAATCGGGTTGATCGTGTCGGCAGTTCCAACGTTGGCAACAGCGATCGTGTAAGTCGCATCCTTGCCGACCTCGAGTGTGCCCAGCGGGCCACTGAGGGAGATGGCGACATCAATCGCGGTCACCGGAATGGTTTCGGATGCGCCGTCGTTGCCGATGAAGTGATCGTTGTCGGCCGCGACCTGGACCTCATTGAGGACCGAGGGCATGGCGGCCACCGTCGGCATGACGGTGACATCGATCGGAGCCGCGTCACTGCCGGCGGCAAGGCCGGCCGACATGGTGCAGGTCAGGTCGGGAGCAGTGAAATCACAGTCCCAGCCAGCCCCGTCGGCATCGAGGAAGGTGAGGCCCGCCGGAACGGTGCTGGTCAGCACCGTATCGCTGGTGGTGGGCCCGTCACCGTCATTCGAAGCAACGAATGTGTAGGTGGCCTCGGTCCCGACCCGGAAGGAGGCGGGAGAGTGACTGGTCGAAACCGTCAGATCCGGGGCTGCAACATCGGCCACGTCACCGTCGGAATCATTGGTCCCGTTGCGATCGCCGGTGGTGCTCACCGTGGCCGATGAGGTCACCTGCGGCCAGGCTGCGGGACCGACCAGCACCTGAATGCCGAGTGAGTCGGCGGAGGATTCAGCCGCAATTGCGGCGGCGTGAACACAGGTGATGGTCTGCCCGGACGGCGAGCATGACCAGGCGGGGGAGCCGGTGTACCCGACATAGCTCAATCCGGCCGCCAACTCCACGACGGCATCGGTCTGGCCGCTGGTCGGGCCGGTACCGATGTTCTCGACGTCAACCGTGTAGGTGCGGTTGGCACCGACCCGGAAGCTGCCGCTGTGGCTGAGCGAAACGCCAACATCCTGGGCGAATACGTCGGCGGTGAACCCGGCGTCATCGTTCCCCGGTTCAAAGTCGTTGTCGGTCGCGACGTGGAAGCTGAACGTCGAATCCGGAACCGACGGCGCGGCGAAGCTGACCATGACCTCGAGGTCAGCGGGCGGGTTGCCGGGGGCAATCGGATCGGCGTACGAGCAGGACAGGTTCGACCCGCTGGAGGCCGAGCAATCCCAGCCCGTGCCGGCGAAATCGGAGTAGGTGACGCCGGCCGGCAGGGTCGAGGTGACGACCGTGGTACTTGCGGAAGCCGAGGTTCCGAGGTTCTCCAGTCCGATCCTCAGCCAACCGTCACGGTTGACCTTGTAGGTTCCCACCGCTTCGGCCGAGATATCAAGGTCAATCAGGCGAACCGAGGTCGGATCGCTGGCCTGGTCATTCGCCGGGTGCGGGTCGTCGGCATTGGCGACGGTTGCCGTGTTGACGACATCCGCCGGTGTGTCGGCGTGAACCGTGAGCGTGATTGCGGGGGCCGAGGTATCGGAGACGATCGGGTCGTTATTTGTGCAGGTCACATCCTGACCGGATGCGTTGCAGACCCAGCCGGTTCCGGTTCCGCTGACATAGGTCAGGTTCGCCGGGAGAGTGTCGGTGACCGTGGTCGGCTGGACGGTGTCCTTGCCACCGCGGTTTACAACCGTGATCGTGTAGTCGAAGTCATCGCCGGCCGTCGGATTGCCGATATGGCTCTTGGTCAGGGCCAGGTCCGGGGCATCGATGATCATGGTCGGGTCGGTATCGGCGTCATTGCCCGGGTTGACATCACCGGCATTGGCCACGCTGGCCGTGTTGTTGACCGTGATGCTGGTGTCACCGATGTTGCCTCCGGCGGCCACGATGTCGGCATTGGCGGTGATCTCGATCACCGGGGCACTCTGACCGACGCCGATCACGGCGGGTGAGTTACAGGTGACCAGCTGACCGGAAATATTGCAGCTCCAGCCGGCTCCGGTCGCGGTCAACGGCACCAGGCCGGCCGGCAGCGTGTCGGATACCGTGGTCGGGGTCGAGGTCGGAATGTTGCCGACGTTCGAGATTTCGATCTCATGCACGTTCTTCGGGTCCGAACCGGGCCGGAACTCGTAGTCATGGCGCTTGTCCACCGTGAGGTCAGTGGCGAAAGTCTCGGTGTTGATCGTGGTCGAATCGTTGACCGCCACCGGGTCATGCGGTGCCTGGACCGAATGGGTGGTGTTGATGCTCGGCCGCGCCGCCGCGGTGACGTTGACGTTTATCGAGATCGGTGGCGCCGTGATCCCGGCACCGAGGCTGGGACGGGTACAGGTGTAGGTCTGACCCGCGATCGAGCAGCTCCAGCCGGCGCCGGAAGCGCTGTTCAGCGGAAGTGCCGCCGGCAGAGTGCCGGTCGCGGTGATCTGGTTGGGCATGTTGACAGCCGATTCGTTGGTCACGTTGACCTGGAAGGTGCCGGTGTTACCAACGTCGAACTGGCCAAGCGCCGCCGCCTCAACAGCAAGGTCGCGCCCCGGGCCGATCGTGATGGTCTTGGTGCCGACGTAGGAATCGCCGTCACCGTCCACCACCCGGAGGCGGGGATGATGTTCGGTACCGATCGGTCCGTAGTAGGTGTGCGTGGTGTTCGGGTTGACCGAGAGGGCGGTGTCCCAGGTGCCGTTGCCGTCGTAATCCCACTGGAACTGCGGCGTGCCGGGCTTGGAAACGGCATCCGAGCCGGTCATCGGCAGCAGGCCACCGTCAACTGTTTCGTTGGACGAAGTAATCACCGGCTGCACGCCGCGCGTGGCATGCGGTGTGAACTGCATCGTGAAACTGATCTTGTTGTTTCCGGAGCCCGACGGCAGGCCGATCTGGCCACCGACAATGCCGCAGAGGCCACCTCCGGACGGCCCGGGGATCGCCACGGTTCCGTTGACCAGGGTGAGCTGGCCGGTGTCGGGGTTGTAGGGCGCACCGGTGAGGGTCCCGCTTACCCCGGTGGTGAGCGGGATCACGATCGGGCTGAGCGCAGTACCGATGGTGCAGTTCGCGTTGACCGGCTTGGTCACGTTCGCGGCAATCCACATCTTGATTGTCAGGCTTCCGTCACCGGTCAGCGGATTGACTGATCCGGTCGGGTCACCGACGATGTTGACGGTTACCAGCCCGTCGTATTCACATGAAGGATCGCCGGGGGTGGCGCAAAGCGGGAACTGGGGGGCCCCGATGTCGCTGTTGGCGACGGTCACCGTGCCGTTGGCCTGGACGGTGCCGGGCAGCGAAAGCGAGCCTTCGGTGAGGTCGAACTGATCCAGCGAGCCGACCTTCATGAAGCCGGACACCGCCGAGATGTCAAACATCCCCGGGTTGCCAACCTTCTGTGCCTGGGCACCGGAGGTGAACCCGAAGGCCACCATTCCGAGAACCGCCGCAAAGAGAATCGCCTTGATCTTCATCGTCATGCTCCTGCCTTCTCCCTTTACCGAAGCCCTCACTTATGGCCCCCCTTCTTGCCGGCGTTCTTCGCTCGTGGTGGATCGATGTACATGCTGGTAGTGACCCAGTTGCCATTCCGGTCCATTGCGGTGCCGTACCACTTCTGGGTCGGGACCGGTTTCGTCGCCGGGCGAGTCTTGAGCGAGTGCCGGGAGGCCGGGATCGTGAAGGTCGCCTTGGTGATACCCGGTCCAAGGTCGGCGATCTCGAAGTTCGGCTCCTCACCGAGGGTGATGCTCACCTTGAGCTGGCCATCGGTCGAGGTCAGGGTGCGAACCCCTTCCTTGCCGGTCCCGTTCGCCTTGAAGACGTAGGTCCGGGCCTGGTTGTTGCGATCGGTGGTCGTCACGACCAGTGCCGTCTTGCCCTTCGCCTTCTTGGTCAGTACGTAGCTTGAGCTGCGGCCGAGGCGGACCCTGGCGATCGAAAGATCGGTGGTTGACGAACTGATCTCGAGCTGAACCTTGCTCGCACCGGTGCGTCCGGGGCGGGTGAGGAATTTGCCCGACACCGTGGGCTTGCGGCAGGAAGCCTGGGGACTGGCGAAATCACAGGCCGCTGCCACCGGAACGGTCAGCGGATTGTTGACCAGCGGCTTGACCTTCCAGCTGCGGCCGGAAACCGGGCCCTGGTTGCCGAACATGTCGGTGGCCCGCACCTTCAGATGATGGTCGCCGTCGGGCATGCCCGTGTAGGTCTGGGGACTGGAGCAGTTCTGCCAGGGACCACCGTCGAGGCTGCATTCGGACTGGCCCGGTTCGGAACTGCTGAACTCGAAGGTTGCGATCCGGTCGGTAACGGTGCCGCCCGGCCCGGAGGTGATGGTCACGGTCGGCGGGGCGGTGTCGATCTGCCAGCTGCGCTGGGATACCGAGGCTTCCACATTGCCCGCTTCATCCACACCCCGCACTCGCAGAGTGTGGCTGCCGTCAAGCAGGCCGGCGTAGGCCTGGGTGGTGTTGCTGTCACAGTCCCGCCAGCTTTCGCCGTCCAGCGAGCACTGGGCGGAAACCGCGGTGGCGTCCGGTGCGAATTCGAATTCGAAACTGGCGTTCGTCACCTTGAGCCTGGCGCCTTCAGACGGGCCCGTGGTGATGGTCGAGTCGGGTGCGACCGTGTCCAGCAGCCAGTTGTCACCGGCCGGGGTCATGTCCACGTTGCCGGCCCGGTCGACCGCCGCGACGTCGAGGCTGTGATTGCCGTCGGCGAGGGCGGGTCCGGTGAGCGGGCTTGAACAGGGGTTGAAGCTGCCGCCGTCAACCGAACAGACGAAACTGACATTCGATTCATTCGACTTCGGACGGGCCGTGATCACCTGGTTGGTGATCGCCCGGTTGAAGTCGTCAATCGAGGTGTCCGGCGCTGCCGTATCGATCTTCCAGGTCCAGGCGGCCGGGGTTTCGTCGTAGACATCGGCCGGGTTCTTCGCCCTCACCTTGAATGTGTGCTGGCCGTCGGCGAGTCCGGTCAGGCTGTCGGGCGTAGTGCAGACCGACCAGGCGGCATCATCGAGACTGCATTCGAAGGTGTTGGCGATGTCATTCGACTCAAAGGCAAAGTCCTGGTCGGGGCTGTTGGAAAACAGCGGGTAGCTGCCGACAAGGTTGGTCAGGACACCGTCCTGGGAGATCTCCCAGCTGTAGGTGCTGGAGCTTTCCTTTCCGTACTGGTCCACCGCGTAGACGGTCAGTGAATGCGGTCCATCCTCGAGGCCCGTCAGAGCGTAGGGTGAATCGCAGGGCCGGCGGATGTCGGTGTCCAGCTTGCAGGTCACGTCAAGCGGGGCCGTGTTGCCGGCCTCGGTGGTCGTGAACTCGAAGTCCGGATCCGGGTCACCACTGTCGGCGGCCGGTGTGGTCGTGAAGTTCACCGCCGGCTTGGCATCGACGACCCACTCGGCCTGGGCGGGGCTCGCGTCAACCGTGCTGTCGCCACCGTGGGCGCGGACCCTGACGTTGTGCAGGCCGTCGCTGAGGTCGGTCAGGTTATGAAGAGAGGAGCAGGCCGCAAATGATCCGTAGTCGAGGGAGCATTCGAAGTGATCGAGGGTCGCCCCGGGACCGACCTCGGTCGGTGAGCTGAAGCCGATGCTGGCCCCGCGGTCGTTGTGATCGACCATCGGGTTCGGTGCCGAATTGATGTCGGTCGTCGGGGTCACCTGGATGTTCACGGTCGCCACGGCGATGCCGCCGTAGCCGTCGTCGACCTGGAAGGTGAACGAGTCGTTGCCGGAGTAGTTGGTCCCGTTCGGGTCGTAGGTGGTTTCGTTGCCGGCCGCACCACTCAACGGAGTGAGGGTGCCGTGGTCGGGCGGGTCGATAATCGTGTACTGGAGATCCGCCTGGTCGTCAACGCCCATCAGCGGGAAGACGTCGGTGTCGGTGCCCTGCAGGGTGAGCGGCAGGTTGTCCAGCGAGGTGATCGAGTGGCTCTGGCCGGCGGCGGAGGGGATGCTGTCAACCAGGAACTGGGTCGTGTAGATCACCCGGGCGGAGGCATTGTCGGCGCCGTTGGAGGCACCGTTGTCGGAGACCCTGGTCCGGACCGTGTACCAGCCCGGGGTGTAGCCGGTGGTGTTGATGCTGCGGGCCGTAGCCCCGCCGGGGAGCCCGGTGTCGGGGTTGCCGCGGACGCCTTCCTCGAAGCCGTCGATGCCGTTGCCGGCGTTGAAGTCGAGGTCCCATTCGATGTCCTGAACGAGGCCGCCGGCCGGCTGGTCGGCGGTGTCAAGCACGTTGAGGGCGTTGATTGAGGTACTGCCGTTGACCACCGGACGGGTGGCGGTCAGGTTGGCGGTCGGGCTGACCGAGGCCAGCGAGTTGACCGAGACAACACCGAGCGAGTACCAGCCGGTGTTGTCGGCTGCGCCGCAGTTCGGGCCGAGAAGGTGGGTGGAGGAGCCCGCCGATGCCTCGACGATCCAGGTACCTCGCTTGGGGAAGGTGACCGGGAAGACCATTGTGTTGTTGTCACCGCCGGGGTTGCAGACCCGGTCCTGACCGGTACCGGTGATCTGGTCGCCCATGATGATCTCGCCGGTGAGAATGTTCCTGAGGCGCGGGGTGACCGAGCTGAAGTCGGGTTCATTGATGACCGAGTCGGGGTCGTCGCCGGTCACCTGGAAGTTGACGGCCTGGCCGGGCCGGACCTGGGTGGCCGCCTGCGACGGGTTCCAGAGGATCCCGTAATCCTTCACATAGCCGCAGTCGCCGCCGGCCTGCCAGGTCGCGTTTATCGTCGAGGTCGCAGTCTGGTCACCGTTGTCGAGCTGAGCCCGGATCCGCAGCGGGAACGAATTCGAACGGATCTTGCTACCAATGAAGTTGCATGAGAACCCGTTGCCACCACTGGTCGGCAGGAACTTGTAAATGACCTTGGTGTAGGCGTAGCCACCCTGGAAGTTCTTCTGCTCGGCGATCGTGCTGACATCCGTCACCCCGACCGAGCCGGTGTTGTCGGTGCCGTTCTTGTCGTGGTCGATCCGGAGGCCGGTGACCTTGCGCCCGAGGTCATGCTGCACCACGATCGCGATCTGTCCGTAGGCATCACTCTTCTCGGCAAAGCGGCTGGAGCCGAGCCAGTTGGATGAGTTGAGGATCACGGGGGTAGCCGCCTCGGCGGTGGCCCCGGCAAATCCGATGTAAGCCAGGACAAGGCAAAGAGCAGCCCCGATCAGTCGAAGGTGGGCAGAACGATGCGTGACGGTGTTCACCGTTTGAACCTCCTCTGAGCGAAACGCTCCCTGACTCACTGTGATTTCTCCCTTTCGGCACCGCCACCAGCGGCGCCCCTCTGCCGGCTCCCCGCCGACCTTTCAATTCCCATTCTACGGATTCACCCGGCCGAACCCTTCAGGGCGGACCGGTCCGAAGCTGCGAGGAGTATAGCGCCCGACCGGACGTTATGTGAAATTGCTCCACTTCCCGACCGGGCCGGAGCCGGACGATGCACAGGCCTCCAGCCCTAACGGACCGCTTCGATCCAGTCGAGCCGGCGGCCGCACAGCCGCTGCGCATCAGATGGTGCAAGCGACACCATCCCCGAGCCCGCCAGCGGCTGGAGCACAACCGGACCCAGGCCGAAGGGATAGCCGCCGGTGGCCGGCCGCAGGGAGCTGCCCTTTTCGTAGCTCAACCGGACCGGCAGGGAGCCGGCCGGAAGCTCAAGCTGGCCGAGACGGATGAACTGGGCGTTGTTGTTGAGCAGAGCACGGGCCGAGCCGGCGGGCTGGCCACCAACCTCAACCGAAACCAGGCCCCATGAGGAACCACCGACCCAGACCTGGTAGCGGCCTGCTTCAGGGACCTCCACCCTGCCGCTGGCGGCACCGTCGGAAAGAGGAGTCAACGTGCGGTTGACCGGGTCGGGAACCCAGCCGGGCGGGTAGGAATCCAGCCGGGCCACCGCGTTCGGCCTGCGAAACGCCGCCACCACCGAGCCGCCCCTCGCCCTCGAGGCAATCCCCTGGACAACCCGGCAATCCGGTATCGCGGAGGGCTGGAGGCCGCCACCCAGCGGCCTGTGAACAACAATGCTGCCCGGGTCGAGATGCTCCGGCCGCTGCCAGACCTCGTAATAGTCACCCCGCCACTTCAGCTCGTAGGGAGACGGCGGCCGGCTCTGCCCGGGACCCTGCCTGAGAACCAGGGTCCGGTAGGTGAGAAGCCCCTCCTGGCCAGGGTCGAGGACCAGCTCATCGGTGTCCGCCCAGGCACCCTTCTCGGTCTCGGTTCCGTCGAGGCGGGGGATCTGCCGCCGCCGCAACTCGGAAGCACCTTCGGCATCGAGCAACCGGAGGAAGTGCCTCACCCCGTAGGCCTGGTATTCGGTCATCAACGCCGGCCCCTCGCCCCGGAACTGCCCGCCGATCCTGGCCAGCTCGGCGAGCTGGCCGCGCGGAGCCAGCCAGGTCTCGTGGTAGGCCAACGCACTGGAAACAAGAATCCCGCAGGGCACGATCAACAGCAAGGCTCCGATCGCCCTGAGCCCGCCCGCCGACAGGGCGGGGAACAGTTTCCGCTCGTTCCCGCTGTCCTGGTCCCCATTTCGGCCGGCCCCGATCAGCGAGCCGATTCCGGCCATCGCCAGAACCAGAAAGGAGGCCGACCCGGTCGCCAGGGCCTTTCCCTGAACCCAGGGCGAGCCGATCAGCCAGACCACCATTGAGCCGAGACCGGTCCCGAAGGTGAGCAAGAGGAGCCCCCAGGCCCGCCTGGATACCGCCGCAACCAGCCCGAACCCGGCGGCGAGAACGGTCGCCAGAACCAGAACCCCGGTGGCCAGGCTGGCGGTCCCCGAAACCGGCTCGACCCGGAAATCGCCAACCGGCCACGGGCCCGGGTACTGCAGCAGGCTGAGCGGGCGGATCAGGTTGCCCATCTCTTCCGAGGCCCTTGTCAGGGCCCCCTGATCGGGGGAGAACATGCTCCCCGAGGCGAAAACCGTCGGCAGGCCGACCAGCGCGATCCCGGCCACGGCCAGCAGCCCACTGGCCGCCATCGCCCGGGTCATCCCCGCGAGGGCCTCGCCCCGCCGGGCTGTCTTCCAGGAAACGGCAAGCATCAGGAAAGCCGTGCCGGCCCCGATGCCAGCCAGCCATGGCAGGCCGCCTGCCCCCATAACTCCGATCAGGGCGGCACCGGCAAGGACCGGCACCACAACCGCGCTTCTGGGTTTGGGATTTCCCGCGAGCTCGACCGCCCCCGCCGCCAGGATCGCGACCAGCACGGCGGTCGCCACTTCCTTGATCCCTCCCCAGAATGCGTATCCGACCAGCAGGGCCGGCTGTGCCGCGAAGAAAACGGCTGCTGCCCGCAGGCGGTGATCCCTGACCACCGGAGTCAGGAGCTCGTGGAATACCAGGGCCATGAACGCTGCCATCACCGCGAGATATGGCTGAAACAGCCAAGCTGAATCCTGTCCGGTCAGCTCATGGCCGACCCCGAGCGGGATGAACGCGCCGAGCGGATAGCCGGCCGAGAGATTGATCTGGACGGTCGCCTCGTAACTGGATGGGGCAAGACCGGACACCGAATGACCGTGGGCCAGCACATGGTCAGTGAAAGCAAGCCAGGTGGATGTGTCATCGAGCTTGATGTAGCCGGCGAAGGTGGCTGAACCGGAGAGGATGACCGGTGCCCCGAAAACAAGAAAGACTCCGACCGCCGCGAGGGCCGGCCAGACCAGCCGGGATTCAACTCTCCCCAGGGGCCGCCGCACCGGGCCTCGCGGCCCGCCCGTAAAAAGGCCGGCGTAACCGACCATCGCCAGGCCGGCAAGGGTTGCGGTGGTGAACGGGGCCAGGGCGGGAATGGTCGTGATCAGGCCCCCGATCGCGATCAGGCCGGCGAGCCCGGTGGCCGGCAACAGGGTCCAGGGCAGGCTCCGGCCGCGGACCATTTCGGCCAGCAGTCCAAGGCCGGCACAAAGGGCCAGCAAGACGAGGGGGAAGATGACCCAGGCGTAGATCAGGACACGGGCACGATATCGCCGCTCCGGACGATGTCGAGTGCGCGGTTCTTCACCGGGTCGTAAACCTCGACCTGAAGGTCAGGTTGTCCCGGCCAGGCGATTATCACGCTGTACGGGTTCGCCGGGTCAAAGAATCCGATCCCGCCATGTTCGGCTACCTTGACCAGCCCCGCACCCTGCGAGAGCTGGCGGGTCGCCTCATAGGCCCCGCTGAACGGGTAGGTGCCGATGTTGAGAAAGCCCTGGTTCGGGTCGCCGGCCACCGCTCCGTCGGTCAGGTAGCGCAGATGAACGTTGCCGGTCGGGTCCTGGCTGTATTCAAGGTCGGTGCCTGCCCGGGAGCCGGCCCAGAAAACCTCGTGTCCGGCCTCGGCCGGAAGGCTGGCGAGATCACCCACGCCGACGATGCGTGCCTCCCCGGAGATCATGGTGGAAGCCGACACGGTGGCCGGGGATGCCGGGTCGCCGTCCCGGTTGTTTCTGGTCAGGCCCCAGACTGCGGCGCCGACCAGCAACCCGACGACGGCAAGGGCCACGGCCCGCCGGCCGCCGCTCATCCTTGGCGCCTCCGTCTTGACTGTTGTCGAAACTCCGTTCACCGAAGCTGAGGACGCTATTCCAGCTTCCTTTAGGAAACCTCAAGCCATCCGCTCCCCACCGCTCCCCGGACGGTCACGTAACCGAAACCGATACCGGCGCCTACGGGTTGATCTGCAGCTCCGCGATCGGCACGGCAGAATGCTCCAGCTCGACCTCGAAGATGCCTTCAATATCAGCCACGAACCTGATCGTCACCGGCCTGTCCGTAGAGACTTCCTTGCTTATGTCGTACCCGTGAACGTGGATCTCGTCGTCGACGTCAGAGCTGACCTTGAAAGCGACCTGGTCGCCCTTCGTAGCGTCGATCTTGAGGATGCCGCCCCGCGGCTCTCCGTCCTTGACTACCACCGCCGGGACGATCGGCTTCGGCCGTGAACTGCCGGCAGCCTCGTCCTTGCCCTCCGCTTCGACCTGGCGGGCCACCTCTCCCCCGGTTGCGGTCGGACCGCTGCGGTCGTCCTTGTCTTTGGGCCTGAGGATCACGAAGAGTGCCACGGCCAGGATCAGTGCGATCACACCACCAAGGATGAGACGGGTACGGGAGGGGGCCATATTCTTCTGACCGCAATATATGAGACCACGTCTATGCGTGACTCTGGTTGCTATCGACCCCTGATGAAGGTGGGAACGGTCAATTCGGGATCAAGCGCCGCCTGCTGAAGAGCTGATGTCGCTCAATTGAGTACGCAAGAATCCCCTCGATTTCAGGCCCTGCGGGACGACGGGAGCGACGGCACCGACGGTCGACCCAGCCAGCCAGAGAGCCCGGAAGCGGATTCGAACCGCTGACCCCTTCCTTACCATGGAAGTGCTCTACCAACTGAGCTATCCGGGCGGGTCCGGGAACTTTACCGCTGCGCCGCTTCTTCAGCTTTCCTCGCCGAGATCACGCCGGATCCCTTCCGAGATAGCCCGCTCGGAAACCTCCTCCATCGCGAACTGGAAAGAGGCGATGAAGGCATCCGAAGCGAGCGGGCGGAGACGACGCAGCGAATCACGGACCTCCGGCCAATCTTTCCGCGGCCGCCCGGCCCGGTCGAAGGGCTCCCAGACCTGCCGGTCAAACAGGGCGATGAAGATCTCCGCGACCGCGCGCGACCTTTCCTTCAGGGTTTCCAGGGTATCGAGGCAATCGTCGATCGGGACGCCGATCGCGGCCAGTTCATGGCCGGCCTTGAGCAACTTCGGGGAAAGCACCTCGTAACTGCCGTCACCCAGCGGCCGCATCAAACCGAGCGCCTCGGAGCGCCGCAGGCGTTCCCGGTCGAAATCAATTTCACCCCAGGGCCGTGAAATCTCCTCCAGTGACATCACTTCGGGCTGCTCGTCCTCGTAGGGTGCCCGCACATCGCGGGTGAAGCGGAGTAGCTCCCCGGGTGATTCCCCGGCACTGGCGACGATACGGCGGATCGCCTCAAGGTTGAAGCCCTCTTCCTGGAGCTCACGGATCAGCTCGATGCGGCCGATGTGATCCGGGCCGTAGTAGCCGGTCCGGCCGACCACGACAGGCGGGTCGAGCAGTCCGCGCGACTGATGGGCACGGATGTTCCTCACGGTCATTCCCGTCCGCTCGGCCAGATCACCGATCGTGATCCGCTCACCCGCCCGGATTTCTGTCACTTTCTTCGCGTCCACCTGCGAGGATCGTAGGCGGAAAAGCGTCCCGGCGATGCCGCCGGCCCCGGGTCCGCCACCCCGGGACAACCCTGATGCCATCTAAGGGTCATTCCCGATCGACAGGGACCTGACCGGCGATCACGCTTCCGGACATGAAAGAACAATCTCCCCCCAGCAAACTCAGCCGATCCCGGTCCGACCGTTTTGTCGGTGGTGTCGCGGCCGGGCTCGCCAGCCATTTCAGAATCGATCCCGTCCTGGTACGCATCGGCTTCGTCGCCAGCCTCGCGCTGGGCGGACTCGGCCTGATCGTCTACCTGGTGCTGCTCGCGGTGCTGCCGGTCGAGGGCGATCCGTCGGAGCCGCTGCCCCCGATCGAGCCGAAACGACGCAACACGATGATCGGGCTGGCAATAGTCACCGCGGTGATCGGTGTCGCAACGGCCGAATCGGGAACCTTCGGCACCTGGTTTTTCGGTTTCTGGCCCGGCACCGTTTTCGGGATTCTCTTCTGGACGGCGGCCGCCGCAATCACGATCTGGCTTCTCGTTGCCGGCCGGCCGACAACCAAACCGGCCCGGGAGAGCGACCCGTCGACCCCGGAACCCGGGCTTCCGGATGCCGGGGTGGCGTCCGAAAGCTCAACCGCCGTGGTGACCTACGCCGAATCACCGACCCAACTCTCACCGACCGAACTGATGGCGACAAGGCAGATGGCCGGGGCGCGAGAAACCCGGCCGGCGATCCCGGCCGCCGCCGACCCCGCCGGGCCAACCCGGGGGCCGGTTCGAGACGACGGGCCCTCGACCATCGGCCGGATCATGGTCTGGTTCGCAATCGGCCTGAGTGCGCTGGTCGTCTTCTGCCTGGTCTTCGTGTTGTCAGCCGGGACCACCGCCCTCTTCGGAGGTGTACCGATGGCGGCGCTTGTGATCCTGCTCGGTGCCGGCATGGTCTTTGCCGGACTGCGGGGGCGGCGGCGCATCTCGCTCTGGCTGCTCACCGCTGCCGTGGCCGTGACCTTGCCGATGGCCGCTGTTTCGATCGCCGATCTCCGGGTCGAAGGCAGCTTCGGCGACATCAGGGAAACCCCGCTGAGCGTCGTGGACGTACCTCGTGACGGATACCGGATGGCAGCCGGAAACATGACCATCGACCTCCGCAAGTTCGACTTCGGCAAGTCCGGAAAACTCGAGCTTCCGGTCCGGAGTGGAATGGGGCTCACCTCGGTAATCGTCCCGGATGACATCTGTGTCACCGGCGAAGTGACCGGCAAGGCAGGGGTCGTGGATTTTCGCGGACGCCAGTCGAACGGCATCGGGGTCAGCCAGGCCGCCGCGGCGGTCGGGGCCACGGCCGGGCGCGACCGAAGCCCCCTCCTGAAGCAGGCGGTCAACCTCGACGCCGACTTCAAGGTCGGCGCCTTCGAGATCGTGGACAACACCCAGTGGCGCGATCATGGACGGGCTGGCGGTTTCGAGGAAAATGACCTGGAGCCGGACGGACCTTCCAGCGCAGCGGCCCGGGAACGCGCTGCCGCCGCCTGTGCGCCGGCCGGGGCCATGGAAGCCCGGCCAGACGGAAAGAAGGCCCGCTGAACGAAACCCCCGACAAGCGGCTTGCGCGTGACCCCGAAGGTGGAATGGTCGCCGGTGTCTGCTCCGGCATCGCTCTGCGCCTGAATGTCGATCCGACCCTGGTTCGTGTGGGGACCGTCCTGCTGACCGTGGTCACCGGCGGGGTTGCCGCGATCGGCTACGGGCTGCTCTGGGCAGCCCTGCCGGCAGGGGCCGGCCAGACCGGCATCCGGCGCTGGAAGCCACGGCAGGGCAGCCGGTCCCGAGTCGGGGTTTCCGCTCCGCCCCGGCCGTTCAAGGGATCCTGGGCGGTTGCGGCGGGGGCCGGTTTTGTCACTCTGGGTCTTCTGTTCATCTTCAGGGAAACCGGGGTCTGGTGGTCGGATTCGCTGGTCTGGCCGCTGGTCATTGCCGCCGCCGGGGCGGCCCTGATCTGGCGGCAGTTCGGCGAGTCGGCGGGCGGCCAAGAGCAGCGGGAAGCGGACCCCGGTTCGGGCCTGGCCCGGGGCACCGCAGGCCGGGGCGGTTTGCCGGGGCCGTTCCGCGGTGGGGTCGGAATCGCCCTCCTGCTCGGCGGTGCCGTGCTCTTCCTCTATATAAACGGGGCGCTCAGCGCCGGTGGTGATGTGGCCCTGGCCGGATTGACAGCGGTGATCGTGATCGGCATGGTGGCCGCGCCCCTCTGGGCCCGTTCAGCCCGGGAACTCAGCGCCGAACGGGCCGAGCGGATCCGTTCCGAGGACCGGGCCGAGGTTGCCGCACACCTTCACGACTCGGTACTCCAGACTCTCGCCCTGATCCAGAAAAATCCCGAGGACAGCCGCCGTATTTCCACTCTCGCCCGTTCCCAGGAGCGCGAGCTTCGCGAATGGCTCTCCGGCAGGTCCGAAGGTGAGAGCGCCGACTCGCTCGCCGACGCGCTACGAGGTGTCGCGGCGGAAGTCGAGGAGCTCCATGAGGTCCCGATCGACGCGGTGACGGTGGGTGACCGCCCCCTGGACGAGAACACCGCCGCGCTGGTCGCGGCCAGTCGCGAGGCGATGACCAACGCGACCCGCCACGCCGGGGCAGCCGGGCCGGTCCGGCTTTACGCCGAGATCGACCCGAA
>JBGAOF010000019.1:0-16704 GCA_044221915.1 Solirubrobacterales bacterium | reverse complement strand
CGAGGATGGGTCCATGCGCGTTCCGTGGCCTGCCGATGGCTGCCCGCGTAGTGTGCGGTTCCCGCAAATGCCGGGAACTGTTTTCCATGGCGACGCTATATATAGCGTGTCGAAAAGGTATCCGACACCAGCCTTAGTATAATTTGCCATGTGCGTTGCCCGCGATGCGGACATCAGGGAAGTCGCGTCCTCGAAAGCAGAAGTTCCGAGGATGGTGGTGCTGTGCGCCGCCGGCGCCAGTGTTCGAGCTGCGAAAACCGCTTCACCACCTACGAGCGGTACGAAGCGCAGGCCCTGTTTGTCATCAAGCGGGACGGTGGCCGCCAGCCCTTCGACCGCGCCAAGTTGCGTGGCGGGCTCGAGCGCGCCTCGCACAAGCGGCCGGTCAGACCGGAAGCGATCGACGAGCTGGTCGACCGGATTGAGAAGAGAGCCGTCCGGCAGGGCGGTGAGATTGAAGCAGCCCGGATCGGCGACATGTGCCTGGCCGGGCTCCGGCGGATCGATCAGGTCGCGTACCTGCAGTTCGCCGCCGTCTACCGCCAGCTCGGAGTCGAGGATGTCCAGGCCGAACTTGACCGGTTGAGCCCGCAGCTCAGCCGGAACTGATCTTCAGGCAGCACCAGCAGCAAGGCAGCAACTCAGCAGTACCCAGTCAGACCAGCATCACCAGCACAAGAGATTCGAGCAGTACCAGTAACAAGTAGAACCAGCCGTTCCCGGCAGCAGAGGAGAGAGTCAGAGAATGTCCCAGTCCGTATCCGAGTCGACTCGCGTCAACCCCGAAGGAGTCGTGGTCGAACGCCGCCTCACCCACGAGGGCGTTCACCCCTTCGATGAAGTCGAATGGGAGATCCGTGACGCCGTGATCGGCGATCCTGCGAATCCCGCCTTCGAGCAGCGCGGCGTGGAGTTTCCCAAGAGCTGGTCGCAGAACGCGACCAATATCGTCGCCCAGAAGTATTTTCGCGGGCAGCTCGGCTCACCCGAACGGGAGAACTCGGTCAAGCAGATGATCGGTCGCGTGGCCGGCACCATCGCCGGCTGGGGCCGTGACGGCGGCTACTTCGCTTCCGACGCGGACGCCGAGGTTTTCGAGGCCGAACTGACCGCGACTCTGCTGCATCAGGAAGTCGCCTTCAACTCACCGGTCTGGTTCAACGTCGGCTTTGAGGAGACCCCGCAGTGCTCGGCCTGTTTCATCCTCTCGGTCGAGGACACGATGGAGTCGATCCTCGACTGGAACACCAAGGAAGGCAAGATCTTCCGTGGCGGCTCCGGCTCCGGCATCAACCTTTCCAACATCCGTGGCTCGATGGAACCGCTGAAGAAGGGTGGCACCGCTTCCGGTCCCGTTTCCTTCATGCGTGGCGCCGACTCCTGGGCCGGCACGATCAAGTCCGGCGGCAAAACCAGGCGGGCGGCCAAGATGGTCGTGCTCGACGTCGACCACCCGGACATCGAGCACTTCATCACCTGCAAGGCCGACGAGGAGAAGAAGGCCGAGGCGCTGCGGGATGCCGGTTTCGACATGTCGATCGACGGCGAAGGCTTCACCTCGATCCAGTATCAGAATGCGAACAACTCGGTCCGGGTTTCCGACGAGTTCATGCAGGCGGTCGCCGAGGGCGCCGACTGGAACCTGATCGCCCGCACCGACGGTTCGGTCACCAGCACGGTCCCGGCCCGCGAGCTGATGAGCCGGATCGCCGAGGCGGCCTGGGCCTGTGCCGACCCCGGAGTTCAGTACGACACGATCATCAACCGCTGGCACACCTGCCCGGAATCCGGACGGATTAACGCCTCCAACCCCTGCTCGGAGTACATGCATGTCGACGATTCGGCCTGCAACCTGGCATCGATCAACCTGATGAAGTTCCGCCGCGATGACGGCAGTTTCGACGTCGAGGGCTTCTGCTCGGTCGTCGACACGATCTTCCTCGCCCAGGAGATCATCGTCAGCCCCTCCAGCTACCCGACCGAAGAGATCGGCGATAACGCCCGTGCCTTCCGCCAGCTCGGCCTCGGCTACGCCAATCTCGGAGCGCTCCTGATGTCGGATGGCATGCCCTACGACTCGGATGAGGGCCGCAATGTCGCCGCCGCCATCACCGCGCTGATGACCGGCCGCGCCTACCGGCGCTCCGCGGAAATCGCCGCCGCGATGGGTCCCTACGACGCCTACGAGAAGAACCGCGAACCGCACAACAAGGTGATGCGGATGCACCGCGACGCTTCCCTGGAGATTCCGGGTGAAGGGGTCGGTGAGGAACTGCTGAAGGCAGCCCGCGACGAATGGGAAGTGGCTGTGGCGACCGGGGAGCAGCACGGATACCGCAACGCCCAGGCGACCGTGCTGGCACCGACCGGCACGATCAGTTTCCTGATGGACTGCGACACGACCGGCATCGAGCCGGATTTCTCGCTGGTCAAGTTCAAGGAACTGGTTGGCGGGGGCAACATGACGATCGTCAACCGCTCGGTGCCGCTGGCCCTGCGCACCCTCGGGTACACGGAATCGGAGATCGGGCAAATTGAGGCCTGGATCAACGAACACGGCACGATCATCGGCGCAACTGCCCTGAAGGAAGAGCACCTGCCGGTCTTCGATGTCGCGGTCGGCGAGCGGGCAATCAGCCACACCGGCCACATCGACATGATGGCGGCGACCCAGCCCTTCCTTTCCGGGGCGATCTCGAAGACGGTCAATATGCCGAACACGGCCAGTGTCGAGGACATCGCCGATGCCTACACCCGCGGCTGGGAAGGCGGCCTCAAGGCGCTGGCGATTTACCGGGACGGTTCCAAGACCGCCCAGGCTCTCAGGACCGACGCCCAGAAGGACAAGGAGAAGAAGGCGGAAGCCGAGGCGGCCCCGGCCGGTCCGGTCCGGCACCGGATGCCGAAAACCCGCGAGTCGGTCACCCACAAGTTCCAGGTCGGCGGCCACGAGGGTTACATCACCGCTGGCAAATACAGCGACGGCTCGGTCGGCGAGATCTTCCTCACCGACATCGGCAAGGAGGGCTCGACCATGCGAGGCATGATGAATGCCTTCGCGACCGCGATCTCCCTTGGCCTCCAGTACGGCGTTCCGCTCGAGGTCTTCGTCAACAAGTTCAGCTACATGCGCTTCGACCCCGAAGGAATCACCGGCAATCCGGACATTCCGTTTGCCAAGTCGATGCCGGACTACATCATGCGCTGGCTTGCCTCCCAGTTCATTGACGACCCCGACTTCCTTGAGGAGCAGGGCATCATGACTCAGGAGGTCCGTAACCGGAAGGAAGCGGAAAATCTGGGTATCGACCTGGCCAATGGTTCCGGCAGTAGCCAGGTTGACGGAAACGGGAACGGTGATCCGGGACAGTCAGGGTCCGAGGCCAGTATCCCGGGGGACGCGGGTGGCAGTTCGGTCCCCGCTGGTGCGGCCCTGACCGATGATGTTCCGGTCGTTCCGGCGCGGCTCCAGATGACCCCCGGGGCGGCAGAGCTCGGTCCGGCCTGTGACCAATGCGGCGGCATGATGCAGCGCACCGGTGCCTGCTACACCTGCTCAAGCTGCGGCAACAACACCGGCTGCGGCTAAGCCGGAGCCCGACGGCACAATTCCCGGCGACATCCTGATCTGACGGGAAACGTCGAGGACCGGGGCTTGGGCAAGCTTCGACCCGGCCGGCCCGAAGCTCAGGGGCCGGCCGAGTCAAAGTCGTAAAGATCATCGGACCCTGCCCCGAGTTCGCCATAGAGCTCGGGGCGGCGGGCCCGCAGTAGTCCCGGCAGGGAACTGAACGGCTTTGGCTCCTCCATCGAATCGTCCCGGCCCCGCAGCCACCTGACCCGCAGGAGGTCAAGATCAGCGACCAGCAACCCGGGCCCAGCCTCCGAAACGAGCACTTCCTCCGGCCCGGCAACCAGGGCCGAACCGGTTTCGCCGCGAAAGAGCTGCTGAGTGAGCCCGACGTACATTTCATTCTCGACGGCCCTTGCCCTGGCCATCAACTGCCAGTTCTCCGCCACCCGGTGAAAACCGCCGCCGGCCGGAGCCAGCAGGACCTCCGCCCCACGCAGAGCGAGAATCCGACAGAGCTCCGGATTCCACAATTCCGAACAGACCACGATCCCCAGCTTCAAGCCGTCCAGCTCGAAAAGGCCGGGGGCATCCCCCGGGGCCATCGGGGCACCCGAAAGGACCGGGTGGACATCGCCGGTTGCGGGATGACTCCGCACATAGCGGCCCGCAGGCCGGCCATCGGCGCCAGTGAGCAGCACCACGGTGACAAACCGCCCGCCGTCGATCGGCTCGACCCGACCCCAGCAGGCGGCCACCCCGGCCTCGCGGCAGGCCGCGGCGATCGGCGGGCCGGCATCGTAGTCGAGTCCGGCGGTGATCGGACCCGGAAAACTCTCGGGGAAGAGCACCAGATCTGCCGACCGGTCACCGGCCTCGGAGATCAGGGCAACGGCATCCTCGATCCGGCTCTGCTCCGGGGCAGCCGCATCTATCGCAGGCTGGGCGAGCGCGAGCCTGAGGCCATCAGGCGCCTTCACTGCGATCCTCCCGCACGGTCACCAGCAGGCTCCCCTCCCGCCAGCCGGGAATCTCCCGGTCCGGGCAGGCCGAAACCGCACAACTGACCTCGCGAAGAGCCCGGAACTCAAGGAAATCACCCGGCTTCAAGGCGATTCCGGCCAGGCCCCGGTAGGCCACATCGTCGGCCGAGTAGCCGACAAAAAAGGAGAGCATCCCGGCCAGTTCGCGGCGTTCGATCCCGAGCGCGGCCGAGATCAGGTCCTGACAGCCCGGACGCCGGTCCTCGTAGACCTCATCCCAGCAGCCCGGATACATGATGTCCGCGACACCTTCCCCTTCCATCCCGGTCAGCTCGAAGATCGCCTCGCCGTCAACGTCAAAAAGTGAATCGCCCGGTTCTGCCGAGTAGACCAGCCAGGGACGGCCGAAGCGCTTCCAGCCCAGCTTGTTCCTGGTCAGGCCCTGGTCAAAACCGGGGAAGCTGAAATCGCCTCCCTGTGCGCCATCGGGAGATTCAATCCGGATCAGATCACCCGCGGCAAGGTCAAAGCGCCCGGCCGTGCCGTGAGCGACTTCCATCGAAAGGTCAGCCATATCCATCGCACCCGCTTTCCGTCGGGTCGCACTCCTTAATCGAAGCGGTGCTTACGAACTCAGTGCGACGGTTCCCGGAGATCATAACCGTGAAAAGCCGAAGCTTTCACCCGCTCGATTGGTTGTACCATCACAGTGATGTTCAGGACAGGCCCCCTGAAAGCCACCCTTGCCCTGCTGGCCCTGCTGGCCCTGGCGGGCGTTCCGGGATCGACCAGCGATCTGCTCATGGTGGCGCCGTTTCTGCTCCTGGTCGGCCTGCTGATCGTCGGCCTCTACCCGGGCGAACGGATCATCGAAGCGGTGGTCAACGCGGTTGTCGCGAGAGCCAGGACCCTCCCTTCCCTCGGGATCCGCCTGCCCAGGCTTGACTTCGTTCCCGCAAGGCCCGCACCGATGGGTGCCTCCGGGTCTCGTGGACCGCCCCGGTCTGTCTGAACCGAGAAAGCGGCCGGGTTCCCCGGCATGCAAAGCGAACGGAAAGGAGCCTCGATGGGGGTTCTGAAAAAGCGTTCAGGGCTGCTCGGAGCAATCGTCGCCTCAACTCTTCTTGTCGCGTTCGGCGCGGCGGCTGTGAGTGGATGCGGCGGCGACTCCCCGCAGGAACTGAACGGAATCACGCGGGTTCCCCCCGCCAAGACCGACAACCTGAAACTTCCCGACGAAAGCCCCGCATCAGGGGGTCGGGAAATCGCGATCAAAGGGCCGCAAGGCGGAATGATGCTGGTCTTTTTCGGCTACACGTCCTGCCCGGATGTCTGTCCGACATCGATGGCCGACCTGAGACTCGCGATGGCTGAACTCACACCCGAGCAAAGGCAGAAGGTGAAGGTCGCAATGATCACCGTGGACCCGAAGCGGGACACCGGGAAAGTCCTGAACGGCTATCTCGGCCACTTCTTCGAGCCGGGTGAATTCCGCTCGCTCAGGACCGATGATCCCGATCAGCTGGCGAAGGTCGAAAAAGCGTTCGGAGCCAGCCACAAGCTGGGCAAGCCGAACGCCGACGGAGGCTACGAGGTGGGTCACACCACCCAGGTGTTTGCCGTGAATGACCGCGGACAAATCACCGTCGAATGGCCGTTCATGACCGAGCCGGAAAAGATCGCGGATGACATCAGGCTCCTGCTAGACCAGAAATCCCAGGACCCGGACGCATAGTCGCCGGGAAAGGAAATCCAATGAAGAAGACAAGACAGATTCTGATGCTCAGCGTCGCTGTTCTCACGATGGGCGCGCTGCTCGCCGCCTGTGGCAGCTCGGACAGCAGCAGTGATCCGGCCGTCCAGGTCAGTGATGCCTGGGCCCGGACCACCGCCCCGACCCAGACCGAAGGTGCCGTCTACATGACGATCGAGTCAGCCGACGGCGACCGGCTGGTGGGCGCCCAGGTGCCGGCCAGCGTGGCGGCCAAGGCCGAGATCCACGAGTCGATGGAAAAGAGCGGTGAAACCGGCGACTCCGAGGAAGGAATGGAGTCGGGCGACACCGCTGCCGGTGGCGGCGAGGATCACGGCATGATGACCATGAAGGAAGTCGGTGAAGTGAAAATCCCGGCCGGCGAGACCGTGAAGCTCGAGCCGGGTGGCTTTCACATCATGCTGATGCACCTGAAAGGCCCGATCGAGGCAGGGGAAACCATCCCGGTGACCCTGGACTTCGAAAAGGACGGCACGGTAAAGGTCGATGCCACGGCCAAGGACGAGTAGAAAGCGGCAGGCGGGTCCGGCGAAAAGCCGGGCCCGCGGAGCTGCCGCTGCCCTGATGCTGCTGCTGGCGGCCTTCGCCCTGCCAGGGCTGGGCTGCGGCAGCAAACAGGAACCAGGGGAAACCATCCGCCTCGTGCTGCCGGCCGGAGCTTCCCGCGACATGGAGGCAGGCAGGCCTGTGAAGGGAATCCCGAACCGCATCGAAGCTCGCGTCGGGGACACCCTGGTGGTCGAAAACCGGGATAGCGCCACCCAGTTTGTTTCCGGGTTTGCGATCTCGCCAGGCCAAACGGTGAGGATCCCCCTGAGCCGTGAGGGAACGTACCTGACCAACTGCTCGGTTCACCGGGAACGCAACATCAAGATGGTGGTGCGGTCCTGATGGTGGTGTGGTCCTGATGGTGGTGTGGTCCTGATTGGGCCGGCAACCGGAGTCAGCGGCCGGAGGCCGAGAAATGCTGGTAATCCACCGGCCCGTCCCATGCCCCGCCCCACTCCCAGCCAATACCCGCAAAACGCCTGACCAACGGGGAGCGCGGGAGGATCATTCCCGTCCGTCTCTGGTGACGATCTGCAAACTGTCTGCCCCCTGGCGGTGAAACATGGCCGGCGGCGACGTATGGGTTCTCGACTGGATTGATGTCGATCGCCCTGCCGAAGGCGTGACGGGACCAGACCCCGGGCCTGCCCGCCACTTCACGACAGTTGAAAGCCGAAGTGTTATCGGCCGCCATCGACCGGTGATCATCGGCTCCGTAGGCATCGACCAGCCGCATCCTGCGGATCCGGAATCCGTCAGCGAAAATCCCCCCGAAAACCCTGACAAAACGGGTTGCCGCGGTTTCGTGAACGACCAGATAGCCGCGGCGCACCACGCCCCGAAAGTCGTGGTAGCGGAGCTTGAGCAGCCGCAGATCGCCGAGCCTGACGGGGCAGCCCCGGTGCCAGGAGGAACCGGCCATGCGATGTCGCAGAGTGCGATCAAGCGGCAGGACCGCGGCCCGGTACCGGTCCGGAAGCCGATCCTGCCCCGGGGCCGCGGACGGGCCGGAAGCGACGATCAGGGCAGACAGCAGGCAGACAATTGCCAGAGCGGACCTCACCCGACCAGCCTAATCAGCCCGGCGGACCGGCCTCCGGTCATTTCGGGAGGCCGGTAGAGTCCACCCCGTGGTCAATTGGTGCCTTTCAAGTCACAAATGGTCGGGTTCATGAAGAAATCAGTCGCGCTCGGCATCGCCGGACTGGCGGCCATTGTCGTGGCCACCTGGCGGCAGGTGCAGCGGGAAAGCGGCGCGGTCTCCGGGGGGGATTTCGCGGAAGACCTGCCTGGCACCACGGACTTCCAGCGGGACGGGGGCCGGGCACCAAAGCCCGATGCCGGGAAGTCCGATGCCGGGAAGTCCGATGCCGGGAAGTCCGAATCCGGAAAGTCCGAGGCCGGAAAACCCGATGCCCCCGCATCGCCAGAGGCGCTGTTCACACCTTCGATCGGCGAGAAATCGACCAAGGCAGAGCTTTACAAGGTAGCCGGCGACCTTGAAATCGAAGGTCGTTCAAAGATGAACAAGGCCCAGCTGCTCGAAGCGATCCGCACGGCTTCCTGAACCACCCGCGGATGCCACGGGGCGCGGATGCCACGGGCGCCGATGCCACGGGGACAGCCCGTGAACGAGAGTCCGACCCGCATCCCGGGCCGGGGTCAGCGGGCGCGGGCCTCCAGCTCGAGCAGGGCCGATTTCATCGCGGAGCCGCCCAGGTAGGAACCGACGCTGCCGTCCGATCGGAGGACCCGATGGCAGGGAACGACAATCGGCAGCGGATTCTTCGCCAGGGCCGAACCCGCCGCCCGCACAGCCTTCGGGCGACCGGCGCGGGCCGCCATCTCGCTGTAGCTGGCGGTGGAGCCA
This sequence comes from Solirubrobacterales bacterium, assembly GCA_044221915.1. GTDB lineage: Bacteria > Actinomycetota > Thermoleophilia > Solirubrobacterales > 70-9 > 67-14. Next base: position 7,957 of record JBGAOF010000019.1, on the reverse strand, counting down.
TACGGGATCGCCGACGCCTGACGCAGCACATCCCGCCGGAACCCGCGGGTCAGTTGCCAGTCAAGCCGCAGGTCAAACCGCCTCAGCGAACCGGCGAAATAGTCGTCGAGCTGGGCACGGGCATCGGTGATCCCCGCCCGGCCCATTCGGGCGATCCGCGGGGAGACCCGCCCGGCGAGCCCGGCCAGGACCTCGTCCTCGGGTTCCGCCGCGAGCGCGATCCGCAGGATGCCGCTGTGACCGGCGACGATCAACAAGGTCCCGAAAGGGGAATCGTGGCGCTCGTAGGCAAGGTCGATCAGCCCCTCGCTCTCCGCCCGGGCAAGCAGCCTGGCCCGCAGTCCATCCCGCCGGGCCGGCGAAGGACCGGCCGCAGGTCCGCCCAGTCTTTCTTCCAGCTCACGCAAGGCTGATCCTTTCTCTCAGATTCCGCAGGCCCTCAAAGACGTTCCGACGGGCGGCCGCCTCGCTGATACCCATCACAAGGCCAACCTCACGGTGGGTCAGGTCACCGCGAAACCGCAGGGTCACGGCAACTTTCTGCTTCTGAGGCAATGCCCGCACCTCATCCCAGACCGGATCCTCCAGCGCTGTCGCGACGGGCGGGGCGGGCCAGTCGGCGGCCTCGCCGTCCGGTTGCGGCAGCTTCTTCTCACGGCGGTCCTCGTCGGTCGCCTTGTTCGCAGCAATCGTGAAAAGCCAGGCCGGGACCGAATCGACCCGGGTCCTGCCCCACACTCTCAACGCGGCCAGCATCGTCTCCTGGAGCACGTCATCGGCCCGGTCGGGGCCGACCCGGGTGATCAGCCACGAATGAATACGCGGCCCGTGAACCTCGTAGACGAGCTCAAAGGGGGGCAGCTGCTGCCGCTCTCTTGCGGGCCGGGACTCGATCACTGCTACTTGGACGAAACCGGGCTCCCATTCGTGAGGTCAACCGTCATCCTGGCCGAATGCCCAGCGGATCTCGTCCACGGTCAGGCCGGAAGCGAGACAGGCAAGCAGTTTCATGCGGGCCGCCTGGGGTGAAAGGAAGCCTGCGGGAATCACCTCGGTTTCACGCAGGTCTGCCTCCGATGCCTGGTAGCCGTAGGTTGCGTTGAGGATCACCCCCCGTTCCGGGCGGGAATAGACGACTACGGGAATCCGGGTGGCGGCTTCCGCCCAGAGCTCGAGGATCGGCGGCGAGACATGGCCGGCGCCGAGCGTCCCGATGACCACACCGTCCGGGTCGGTCTCAAGCGCCGCGCGGGCCAGCGTCCCGTCGTCACCGGCACTGGTCGGCACGACCAGCACCCGGCGATCGAGGTCCGGCGGATCAAGCGACGGGTTGCGCGGGACCTTCGACCAGATCGTCGGGTGCCCTTCCGTGACCCGCCCCAGCGGACCGGTCTGCGGCGAGGAAAATGCGACCAGCGACGTGGTGTCGGTCTTGCGTGCCCCGCGGGCATGGTGGATTTCCCCGCCGAAGCAGACCAGCACGCCCATGTTCGCTGCGGCTTCCGAGGCAGCGACGCTGATCGCATCAACCAGGTTGGCGGGCCCGTCCGCCCCGGGGCTTGATGCGGGCCGGATAGCACCGGTGAAGACGATCGGAGCTTCGGCATCATGAAGAACGTCGCAAAGCATGGCGGTTTCCTCGAGGGTGTCGGTGCCATGGGTGACCACAACGCCCGTCCCCCGGCGGGCGGTGTCCCGGGCCCGCCGACAGATCTCAAGCTGATCACCAAGACCGAGGTGGGCACTCGGTACGTTCATCAACGTCTCCGCCTTGAGGCCCGCCACATCGACGTTGGAGGGGATCGTGGCCAGCAGATCCTCGGCGTCAAGATCCGGGGAAGCACCGGCATCCCCGGTCATCGAGATCGTGCCGCCGGCGACCAGGATCTTGACCGGACGGGGATCTTCGCTGTTTCGCGAGGCGGGACTCATGGGGCAACTCTAGTGATGCGAGGGCTGTGTCCCGGCCGGATCAGGCTATGCCCTAGCCTAGCGGCGTGAGCATCGCCGATTCATACGACGGCTTTCTGATCGACCTCGACGGTGTTGTCTGGCTTGGCCATGAGCCGATTCCGGGGGCCGCGGGGGCCCTCGCAACCCTTGCCAGTGCCGGCAAGGCGGTTGCTTTCGTGACCAACAGTCCCCGGGTCAGCCCGGCCAGCCAGGCCAGGCTCCTCCGGGATCAGGGCGTGGAATGCGACCCTGACCAGGTCATCACCGCCGGCTCCACCCTGCTCTCGCTGGCTCGTGGCGAGGTCGGGAAGGCAGCGAGGATCCTCGCGACCGGAACGCCTGATTTTCTCCGCCAGGTGACCGACGCAGGCTTTGAGGCGCTCGCATCCGACCGCTGGGGTGAAGCCCAGGCGGTTCTGGTTACCGGCCACCCCCGCTTCGATTACAAGGAATTGAAGGCCACCTCGATGGCGGTCCGGTCAGGGGCGTTCTTTGCGGCCACCGGCCGCGATCCGACGATGCCGATGCCGGACGGACTCTGGCCCGGGACCGGCTCGATCCTCGCTGCGATCGAGGTGGCTTCGGGCCGCCGCGCGACGATCGCCGGCAAGCCCGAGCGACCGATCTTCGCGGCTGGCCTCAAGGCCCTCGGGCTGGCCGCCGGGTCAAGGGTGGCGATGATCGGAGACCGCCTCGACACCGATGTGGGGGGCGCGCAGGATGCCGGGCTGGACGGCATCCTCGTCAGCGGGAACCAGTCTGTCCCGCCGGACACCGGCATCACCGCCGACCACGAGATCACCAGCCTGGCCGACCTGGTCAACTGATCGCCAGGATTCGCTGCGGGGGTTCGCCCTCAGGGGCAGGGACGCCAGGGACGGGCGAAGAGGTCGTACTCCTTGCCGATCGTGCTGAACGAGAGCCGTTTCGAGCGGGCGCAGAAAGCGGAGCGGGGAAGCTCGTACTCAACCGAGAAAACCGCCTTCCCCCGCCGGATGAACGGCAGGTACTGGCCACATTCGTTGTACTGGAAGCATTGTTCAACTACCGCGAAGTCGAAATTGCGAACCAGCTTGCGGGCCTGGGGACCGTCATTCTTGAGACCGACCGCGAGCCCGTTGCGGTGGGCGATCCGGGCGATCCAACGGTTGAAGCGCAGCTGGTCCCTGGCGGTCAGGGGAAAGCCGGTCGGGTTTTCCCAGCCGTTGATGTTGTCCGGCTCGAGCGCATCGAACCCCTTGCGGGCACACATACGGATCCGGGCCTTGATCGGACCGGCGAACTTGTGGAAACGCCTGATGTCGAGCCAGCGCTCGTTCGGATAGCCCTCATAGACTTTCCCGATCACCGATTTCGGGAACCGTCCGGCATCCGGCCGGTAGTTCTCCCAGCTGCCGACATCGATGTAACAGATCACTTTGCGACCCATCGAATGGAGCTTTTTCACCGTTGACTTCGGGACATCGAATCCGTCGACCTCATAGACCGGAGCGTCGATCGAGGTGTCGATCTTCCCCTGAAGCTGGAACTGCCAGGTTTCGGTGGTCGGTTTCGGCTGCCAGCGGGCATCGGCCGGATCGGTCGCCTCGCCCGAGCAGGCGCTGAGAATGAAACCGGCAAGTCCGAGCAGGGCTACCGAGAGAATCCGGGGCATCAATGTGGTGAATTTCATTGTCCTGAGCTATTTTCGCACAGGCCGAAGAGCGGAACGGCCGGTCGCTCGGGTGTCCGCACCGACCCGTTCGCGAGGTGGTCTCAGCCGAGTTCCGAGAAGCCCGGCGGGGCTTTCGAGGTCTCGATTGCGGCGAGCTGCTTGTGGTGGGTCCGGATCTCCGAGAGCATGCGCTCAAGCCGCGGTTCCATCGAGGTATCGAGGTGCCTCATCGCCCCGGCTACCGCGGGATGAACACCGGCAATCGCCTCATGCATCGCCTGGGCCACAGCCCGGTAGGTCGGATGTCCTTCCCGACCGGAACGGAGCTCGATCAGCTGCATGGCTTCACGGGCGTTCAGATCCAGCACATACCGGATCCGGTAGCCGAGGCAGAGCGCGTAGGGGGCAGCCTCCGGGTGGCCTTCCTCGCGCAGCCGCTCGTACTGGTTGTGGGAAATCTCCAGCCCCCGCTGATAGGGGCCGTCAACCCCGGCCTCCCGCAGTTCTTCCGGAATGCCGGCGCCGAGATCCGGGGTCAGGGCCTGCCATTGGCAAGTCAGCATGCGGTGGCGCTGCAGGTCACGAAAGGCACCGTAATCGGAGACGATCTCGAACCGGTAACTGACCGACTCGAAGCCCCGGCCGGGACGGTGACGGCGGTTGCGGCGTTCCCCGACCATGGCCGCCATCAGTTCCTCGCGACGGACGGCATCAAGTCCGGCAATCCGTTCCCGGATCGTGCTTTCGGAAGCATCTGACTCTTCAAAGAGGCAGGAAGAAAGCAGGTCGTCCTCGGAGCCCCGCACCCGGACCAGTTCCACGGTTGGCCCGGCGTCCTCGTTTTCCCGCCGGGCAAGACCGAGCCGCTCGACCCACTCCTCGGTCGCTTCGCGCCGCTGCTCAAGGAAGGAAATCCACTCGCCACCCCGGTCCGGGCGGCTGACCCGGGAAACGAAACTGGGGATCACCTTGTTCAGTTCGTCGAGGATCATCCCGCCGACCCGACGGGCCTCCGGCAGAGGTGAAGCCATCAGGTGGAATAGCAGCTGCTCCCAGGCCTGGCCGGAGGCGAAAATACCGACGTGGCTGAGGGTCGATGCCGGCAGGAGCCCCCGCAGGAGATCGAGTGACTTTGCCTTGATCGAACGTCGCCAGGGCCCTTCTGGTTCGTCATCCTGGCGTGGCCATTTGCCGGCCGCCCATCGTTCGATGACCGGAAGCGATTCGGAATAGATCCGGAAGATCTCATCCATCGCCGCCACAAACCCGGGGTCGAGCGCGTCACCGCGCAGGTAGCGGTAGCCGCCGCCAGGCATCTCCTGGTCGTAGGCGATGTAACGGGTGGACTGCTCCAGGTAGGCGGCCAGGCGACCCCTTTGCAGGACCTTGGTGAGGATGTTTGAAACCCATTCACAGGCCACATGGGCACCGCCAAGCTGGGCGATCGAATCATCGCCAAAGCCGACGAAAACACTTTCGTAAAGCCGGGCCGCCCGCTGGCCTTCTTCTCCGTCGAAGGGTCTGAGACTTCCCTCCGGATCAAGGGCCGAAGCGTCGGCAGCGAACTCGTCCAGATAGAGGCGCCGCAGGGTTCCGCCATACCGGGAATACCGCGCAAACAGGGCGCCCTTGACCGTTTCCGGCAGGTTGGTGAGGGCGAAAACCGGCTGGTCGAAGTTCGTGAAATGGGGCGCGAGCAGCTTCTGCTCGTCCTCCGTGAAACTCTCGACCGGGTAGCGCACCCGCCGAACCTAACAGGCGGACCTGACGGTCGCCCGCCGGGTTATGTACACCTCTCGCGTGCCCGTCAGGACGGGTGAACCCTCAGCAGCCCGCCTCCGGGTCCGCCGACGTAGAGAGTGATGCGGTTTTGCCCGCGTCTCATCACCGCAGGGGGCACCATCGCCCCGAACTGGATCCGGCCCTGATAGCTGAACGCGCGGGTTGTGGCCACAATCCGCCCATTCCAGGCGAGGGCCAGCAGACGACCCGGGGCCAATCCGGCCAGCTGGCCGGAGATCAGCGCGGGGACGGACCCGTCGGAGGCATCGGCCTGCCTGATCCGGGCCTTGCGCTGGTCGAGTCGGTAGCGGGAACGGGAATCGAAGGGGGTCTTCCCCGGCCGCTTGCCGATCAGAAAGCTGCGGGGACCGAGTTGCCAGAGTCCGCGGTCGCCGAGCCGCCGGAACTGTGCAGCGAGAGCCCGGGACCGTCCCTGCCGGACCTGCCCGGCCGTCGTTACCAGGGGTGAGACCAGGAACCTGCTCACGGTTGTCTGCCGATCCGGGGGGATCTCATCAACCGGCAGCCCGTCAGCCGCTGGCACCACGGCACCGATCGTCGCCGCCACGGTCGGCAGAATGTCGGTTGAACGGGTCGCCACATTCGAGACTTCACCCTGGGTCTGGCCGGGGAACTTGATTATCAGAGGAGGATTGACCGTGGCTCCCACATTCCCTGGGGTGGCGTTCCGCCGCAGGCCGGCCGGATCGAAGGAGAGGCCATGATCGGCGGTCAGGACGATCATCGCCCGATCAAAATCACCGTTTTGCCTGATCCGGTCAAGAATCCGGCCGACCATCAGATCCGTGTAACCAAGCTGGATCAGGTGGCGCTGCTGAACGAAGCTCACCCCGAACTCACCGACCGTCCAGCCGTCAAGGTTGAGGTCGGTCGGCATCCCGAGATGGCCGGCGACGTAAGTCTTCCCCTCGGGGGTGTAGCGAAACGGGAAATGGGGCGAGATCAGGTGGAGCACCGACAGGCTGCCCTCACCCGGCGGGATCGCATCGATCCAGCCCTGCAAGGTGGCCGGATCAAAGGGATGGAATTTTGCCTTGATGAAATCAACCGCATTGTCGACCCCGGTCACCTGGCCCTGGCCGCCACCGGGGCAGATCGAGACCGGACACAGCTCGGTCAAGGGCTCCAGCACGTTCACATTGCGGCCGGGGCCAAGCAGGGTGAAGATGTTCTGCGGGTAGCCGGCCGAGGTCGGCAGCAGATCAAGATCACCAACCTGCCCGGAAAGGATCGAAGGAACCGCCCAGGCGGTGAAATCTCCGACTGTCATGTTGTCCCGGTACCAGGTCGCACCGGAAGCAAACGCGGCGATGCCGGGGAATCGCCTGGCGTCGATCTTCAGGCCATTGCGGGTCATCAGGCTGGCGGTCGGCAGCTCGTCGAGCACAATCAGCACCACCGGCGTCCCGTCGCCGTTTCTCTCGTCAGCCGCCTGCGCCGGGTGAGACCGGCCACCTGCCACGGGCACGAGAACCAGTACCGCCGCCAGCAGTGCCACGAGCAGCCCCGAAGCCTGCCTTCTCCTGCGCACCCCGGACGTTGGCCTTGCTGCGCTCAAGGTTGAGGCTCCGGCCCGGGTTCCGGCGGGAACTCCATCAATTCGACCAGATGCCCGGCCGGCGACAGCAGCTTGGCCCGTCTGGCCCGCCAGTACCTCCGGGCTTCCCTGGGGCGAAAGCCCGCTTCTTCGAGCCGGACGGTGACATCATCGAATTCCGGCGCAACCACCGCGACATGGCCGCGGGCCGGTGGCCTTGGCGCATCATCGGTCGCGATCAGATGAATCTGGGTCCCCTCCCGCTCATACCAGTCAAAACCCGCCCCGAGTTCCGATGGTGCGGGAACCCGGCGGAATCCCACCGCCAGCCAGAACCGCCCCTCCGCGGCCAGGTCACCGGGATTCACCTCCAGAGCAACGTGATGCAGCATGACCCAATGCTCCCAGAAGAAAAGGTCAGAAGAGGACCGCCCAGCCGACGACGCCGACCAGCACAATCGCCGTGGTGTAGACAATCGCTTCCGCCGCGGTACGAAGATCGAGCCCGTAGGCATGGCCGACGATCATCGAGTTGAGCCCGGTCGGCATGACGGCCAGCAGGTAATACGAATCGGGAACGCCGCTGAACGGCAACGTGAAAAGGAAAAGCAGGCCGGGCGCCGCCACGAGCCGGCTGAAGATCACGGCGCCAAGTGGCTTGTGGGGCCGGGGCGGCACCTTCATCACTCCGTCCCGTGCCTCCTCGGTGAGGATGGCCCCGACCGCGAAGAAGCCAGCCACTAGTGGAATCAGGACCAGCAGACGGGAGATCTCCACCGCGATTTCCGGGGCAAACGATTCCGGGGCCAGGAGCCCCAGGACCGCCGCGAGCAGCAAGGGATTCTTGAAGAAGAAGGCTTTCAGCCGGTCACGAAACCCCTCCCCCGCCTTGGTACCGAAGGCCGCGCCGACCCCGAAAGCTCCGATCATCAGGGTCAGATAGCTGACGACCACATCGAAAAGAACCGCGTTGGTCAGGGCCTCGCCACCCATCAGGGAATAGACCATCG
>JBGAOF010000199.1:0-3685 GCA_044221915.1 Solirubrobacterales bacterium | reverse complement strand
CTCAAGTCCGGTCCGAATGGACCACCTGCCTCTCCAAAACAACCTATTGAAGCTTCACAGCTAGCCCCCGGCGGCCTCGAGCCGACGCAGCATCGCCTCGATCGCGACCCGGTAGCCGTCCGCGCCGAGCCCGATCAGCACCGCCCCCGTCAGAGTGGCCAGGTCGACGATCCGGTCGGCACCTTCCCGGACGCAGTGGACAAGTGCGTCGGCCAGGATCAGTCGCCCTTCGGCATCAGTATTTGTCACTTCGACCGTCTTGCCGTTGAGCTGGGTAACGATGTCACCGGGCTTCAGCGCGGTCCCGGAAGGCATGTTCTCCGTGGCGGGCAGGACAGCGACGAGGTCGATCGGAATCTCAAGTTCGGCGATCGCGTCAACGGCCTCCAGCACAGCCGCCCCGCCTGACATGTCCATTTTCATCTCATGCATCGAAGCTGAAGGCTTGATCGAAATGCCGCCGGTGTCAAAGGTGACTGACTTGCCGACCAGGCCAAGAGTCTCGCCGTCGCCCCGGCCCGTGTACCTGAGCGTGATCAATCGCGGTTCGACGTCCTCGCCGCCCTTCGAGACCGCTTCGAGGCCACCCATTCCCGCCTTGACGATCGCCTCCCGGTCAAGCACTTCCACCGTTACTTTCTCACGGGCAGACGCAATCTCGCCGGCCCGGGCCGCCAGGTACTCCGGGGTTGCCACATTGGCCGGCAGGCTCTGCAGGTAGCGGGCCCGGTTGCCCGAGTTGGCGATCACCTCGCCGACCCTGACCATCGGGGCGATGTCCTGGTCGCTGTTGATCTCGACCGCCTTCAGGCTGGGCGGGGCTTCCTGGCCGTCGGCCCCGGACTTGTAACGGTCGAACTCGAATGCGGCGAATCCTGCGCCCTCGATCAGGCTGGCGGCGATTGCCCCCGCCTCGAGACCGTCGGGGCCGGAGGGAAGCATCCAGGCCAAGGCTTCCCCCTTCACTTCTTTCAGGGCTTTCTGGGAGACGGCGCCCGCCACCCTCGCTCTTTCGCGGGTGAATTCCTCACGCGCCCCCAGGCCGATGACCACGACCCTCTCGGGCTTGCCCGGAAAGACCGTCACCCTTGACTTGAATTCACTGCTGGCATCGGAAGCTCCAGGCGTGCTTCCGAGCGGTTCGGAGAGCTCGTCTCCGTCAAAGAGGCCTACCGCCACCAGGTCGGCATCGAGATCGGACAGGGCGGCTTCGGTCGTGTAGGCCTTCATTCGCCCGAGTCTAGTGACCCGATATCGTCCATATTCCGCTTCGTTTCGTCCCGTTTCCCGATTTCTCCCTCAGACCTGAAAGGCAACATGGCCCGCACCGTCATCCTGAGCACTGCCCGCACCCCCTTCGGCAAGATGGGCGGTGCGCTCGCCACCGTCAACGCAGCTGAACTCGGCGGTGTCGCAATCGCCGGCGCCCTCGAGCGTGCCGGGGTGGCCCCGGACCAGGTCCAGCAGGTCAGCTACGGCCAGGTGATCCAGGCCGGCCAGGGGCAGATCCCCTCCCGCCAGGCCCAGATCAACGGCGGCATCCCGAAGGAGGTCCCGTCGGAGACGGTGAACAAGGTCTGCGCCTCGGGTATGCGGGCCGCCGGCCTGATCGACCAGGCGATCCGTGCCGGTGACATCGAGGTCGGCGTCGCCGGCGGCATGGAATCTATGTCGCTCGCCCCATACCTGCTACCGGGCGCCCGGTCAGGTTTCCGCATGGGTGACGTCAAGGCGGTCGACTCGATGACCCACGACGGCCTGACCAACCCGTTCACCCATCTGCAGATGATCGTCGAAGCCTCCGGAGTCTCGAATGAGGTTGGCATCACCCGCGAGGAGATGGACTCCTGGTCGGCCCGCTCACATGAGCTCGCCCAGAAAGCAAAGGAAGAGGGCATCCTCGCCGAGGAGATCGTCCCCGTGACCGTCAAGGGCCGCAAGGGTGACACCGTAGTCGACGAAGACGAGGCAATCCGTCCCGGCACCACCGCCGAGAGTCTCTCCGGCCTGCGCGCGGTCGGCGGCGACGATGCCACCCACACGGCCGGCAATGCCCCGGGGGTCAACGACGGCGCCGGAGCACTGGTGCTCGCTTCCGAGGAATGGGCCGAGGCCAACGGCAAGCAGCCGATGGCGACCATCGTCGGATACGGCCAGATTGGCGAAGAGTACGCCTGCCTCGCCAAGACCCCGGCCCTCGCCGCCAAGGCGGCCCTCGACAGGCTCGGCAAGAGTCCCGCCGAGGTTGACCTCTGGGAGGTCAACGAAGCATTCGCGTCGGTCACCCTGAACACGATCAAGATGCTTGATCTCGATCCCGGGAAGATGAACGTGAACGGCGGCGCGGTCGCCCTCGGCCATCCGATCGGGGCCTCCGGTGCCCGGGTCATCGGTGCTCTCGTCCGCGAGCTCCGGCGCCGCGGTGGCGGACTCGGCTGTGCCGCCATCTGCTCCGGTGGCGGCCAGGGCGACGCGATCCTGGTCGAAGTCTGAGCAAGACTTTGAGTGCGGGGCGGGGTTTCTTCGGTATGAACCGGAGGCGCACCGTCCCGCTGCTCCTGATTTTCGGCATCTGTCTCGCCTTGCCGCTTCCGGCAGCGGCTGACTGGACCGACGCCGGCGGGGTCTCATGTCGCTACGTCGAAAGCGGCGCGCCGGGACCTGCCGGGAACCGGCTCCGGATCGACCTCGATGCCGGCATCGATTCGACCGCCGACTTCAAAGGTGTCGTCCTCCGCCGGATCGAAAAGCGGATCGACGTCCTGACCAGCCCGATGACGACATGGCGGCGGCACGTGACGCCGGTCACCTGCGAAGGCCGTCAGGCCACGGTCTTCAATATCGACCGGGTCCGCATCAACAGACCGGAAGGCTGGTACGGGCATCTGATCATCGACGAGAGCGGGGGAATGCTTGAGCGAAGCCGGTTCGAACCAGGTCCGGCGGATCAGTTCGAGCTCTACCCCGGAGGCCCGCTCGCGCCGGGGGCAACCCGAGAAGCGAGCGGTTCGGAAATCGAGATCTCGATGCCCTACGACCCTTCCTGGGTCAGGCGCGGCAACCTGATTGTGGAGGGAACCCAACGGGATGATGCTGTGGATTTCGGGATGAGACCCGGCAAGGATTACCAGATGACCGTGAACTTGAACGCCCGCGCCGATGGTCGGCACCCCGACCCCGACATCGTCCCCGTCGCGGCTTTTGACGACGCCATTTTTCGCGGAAACGACGGTGACGACCGGGTGACAGCAATCGGCGCCGGACCGCTTGGTCCGGTCAGCGACACCATCGAATTCTTCGCTGTCGGCGGTCCGGGCGACGACGTTCTCCTGGGACATCACGGAGTTGACGGGCTTCGCGGCGGAAGGGATAGCGACCTGATCCGCGGGGGCAGCGGAAACGACCTCGCCCTGACCGGGAACGCGGGCCGGGACCGGGTCTACGGCGGCCCCGGGGACGACTTCATGGGCGGGGTTGACAACCGGGGGATCGACTTCGGCATTGACCGGGTCCGGGGCGGCACCGGGGTCGACGAATTCTGGGGCTACCGGGACGGCAACCGGGACTTCATCGATTGTGGACCCGGGGTGGAGAAAGACGTACAGATTGACCCCTTCCTGGACGTTCATCCGGGCTGTGAACCGGGGGCCATTCACGGCTGAGGTCCGGCAGCGTCTACGCTTGG
>JBGAOF010000198.1:0-3692 GCA_044221915.1 Solirubrobacterales bacterium | reverse complement strand
GATCGTGTCTTCCAGCTCGGCCAGGTCACCCGCCGACGGCTGCGCCTGGGTGCTCAGGGCGGGGATTACCGTCCCGATCGTCTCGATTCCGTATCGCTGCGTGTAATAGCCGAAGGCGTCGTGGTCGGTCACGATTTTCCGTTCGGCCGGGGGTACTGACTCGATGCACTCGGCGATCTGCTTGTTGAGCTTGCCGATCCGGGTCTCGTAGGCGGTGGCCCGCTCGTGAAAGTGGGTGGCGGCGTCCGGTTCGGCCGCGGCCAGGCTCTTCTCGATTTCTCCGGTCCCTGCCTTGACGTTGACCGGGTCATGCCACCAATGCGGGTCGAATTCCTCGTCCGGCTCCTCGGCATGCTCGTGCTCTTCATCTTCGCCTGCGAGCTTGACCGGGATTCCCTGGCTCAGGTCGACCACCTTGGCGTCGCTGCCGCTGTCGGAGACAATCTGTTCGGTCCACTCGTCGAGATGACCGCCGCTGCGGAAGATCAGGTCGGCGTCGGCGACCGCCGTGACGTCTGACGGCCTCGGTTCGTATTCGTGGGGGTCGGTGTTCGGCTTGAGGATGGTGGTCAGGTCGATCTTTTCGCCGCCGACCTGGGCGACCAGGTCACCGGCCTGGGTGGTGGTGGCGACCACCTTGAGTTGCCCGGAATCCGAGTCGGTTCCGCTACAGCCGGCAACCACTATGCCACCGGTGATCAGGACGAGCGCGAGAGTAGCGAGCGAGCGGTGACAGCCGAGCCTGGTCGCGGCGAGGGTGATTGCGAAGAGCACCCCGCTGGCCACGGCGATGGTCGCGCCGGGAGGGGCGTTGGTCTCCACCGAAAGCCAGAGACCGACAGTTCCTTCGAGCGCGACCAGCACGACCGAGCCGACCAGCTGAAGGCCGACCCGCTTGGTCACGAGCCTGACCGTGGCGGCCGGGATCACGATCAAGGCCGAGATCAGCAGCGCGCCGATCGCGTTGAGGCTGGCGGTCACGGTGAGCGCGACCACGACCAGCAGCGCGCCATCGAGCAGGTGCCGGTTGCCGACCCGCGCGGAACCCGTCTCATCGAAGCCCCGGGCCAGCCAGCGGTGGCCGAAGAGGACGGTGGTGGCGATCGCCAGGACCGCGGCGACGACGGCCAGCAGGATGTCGTTGCTACCGATCGAGAGCAGCGACCCGAAGAGCAGGTTGTCGACCGAAGAACTCGATTCGAAGACGTCGCTGGCCAGCAGAACTCCTGCGGCGAGGCAGCCGACCAGGACGGTCGCGGTGATGCTGTCGGTCGAGGAGCGCCGCATCCGGCCGAGCAGGGCGGTCAGACCGGCGAAGACGCCGGCGGCACCGAAGGCGCCGAGCACGGGGGAGAAGCCGATCCCGTCGGCCAGCACCAGCCCGGGGAAGGCGGCGGTACCAATCGCATGGGAGAAGAAGGCGAGTCCGCGCAGGACTACCCAGCTGCCGATCAGGCCAGCCGGTATGGCGAGCAGAAGGACCTCGATCAGTCCTTTCTGCACGAACGGGAGGGAAAAAGTCTCTAACAAGCTGGGTTCCGGCTGCCTCGAGTCGCAAGCGGTCAGGTGCGGGGATCACTCCTGCTTCAGGATGCCAGCGATCCTCCTAATAATGAGAGTGATTCTCAATATACTATACGGCTGCGCAAGCCGGACCCCAGGTCCATGCCGGCCCGGGCCGGAGACTCAGCTGTAGCGGTCCCAGGCCTTGAGTGAAGGCGTGGGGTTGAGGAAGGTCCCACCCTGGTACCAGCCGGGATTGGACCAGATCTCAAAATGGAGATGACAGGCGGAACTCGCACCGGTGGTGCCGACGTAGCCAATCCGCTGCCCGGTTTTCACCCGGGTCCCCACCTTGAGCGGCGACCGGCGGGGCATATGCATGTAGACGTGGCTCTTGCCGCCGTCACCCCGGGTGTTGATCACCAGATAATTACCGGCCCCGCCCGCCTGATAGTCGTTGTAATAGACCACTCCGGCACGGGCGGCCACGAGCGGTTCGCCGCATTTGGCGAGCAGATCCTGACCCTGGTGGCTGTGGCCCGCCCGGGGAGCCCCGATCGAATCACCGTAGCTGTGCGGCCCACGAAGCGGGAAGATGAAGCCGTAGATACGAAAGCCGAACGGGTCGGTGGCCTCGCCGCGGCCCGCCTTCGATGCGCGGGCGGCCTGGCGGCGTTCCCGCAGCAGGTTCCGGGAAAGGGTTGCGGGAGTCCCGTCGGTGCCCCGGATGACGAAACGATAGGCCCCGTTGGGGGCGGTCGTTCCCCTCGACACGAGCCCGCTCCAGCCGACCTTCTGAGTGGAACCGGTCGGTACCCCCTCAAGGAAACGGCTGCGAACGACATCGCCTGACCCGTTGACAACATCGACCCGGAGGTCGACCTTCGGGGTGGACCCGTTGACCACAAAATCCAGGATCGGCCGCCGCAGGCCGTACTGATACGCCTGGTGGGGGGATGTGCTGGCGTCGGTGACCGTCAGCCTGGTGGTCCGCGAAAAGTCCTGGTCGCCGATCGTCAGGGTCTGGCTGGAGGGGTCGGAAACCGAACGGGTTGAAGAAACCACTCTGACCTTGCCGCTGGCCGCACCTTCCGGCACTTCGGCTTCCACCCGGGTCGCCGTCACCCGCCGTGGCTCAACCCGCAGGTTCTTCTTGCCGCTGCGGAAGGAGACGTACTCGACCGACGCCATCTCGGTCCCGGTCACCTGAACGACGCCGCCAACCGAAACCTCGCGCAGGCGGGTGCAATCGGTCAGGCAGATGACATCGGTGATCTGCGGGATATCGGGAATCTCCAGCCCGCCCCCGCCGCTGGTCGCGCCGGCAGCAGGAGAAGATGAGAGACCGGTCAGAACCAGACAGGCCAAGGCCGCCGCAGAAGCGGCAAGCGAACAGAATTTTCGGCGGTTCGGCTTCATCTCTTTCCAGACGCCTGCGGAGTTAGCTGGCGGGCTCGCGCTGAAAGAGTTGCGCTACGGAGCAGTTGAGGGCTCCGATTCGCCCCTTGGGAAGGATTTCCCGTTTGGTTCCTCCGCCCCTTCCCCCTGCGGGAAGGGTTCGGCTATATGCTCGGGCGAGTATAGGGGCCTTCCCCGACGTCGGGTGTGACGTCCGGCAAGGAGGATTCGAGACGACGCTCCAGCCGTGCTTTCCCTATTATTCGCAGGCCGCGTGTCGGCTTCCGCCGGAAGCCCCACGCTTTTTGCCATGAAGACACACGTAGCCACCCCCGCCAACCGCCAGAGAGACTGGTACATCGTCGACGCCGAAGGGCAGACCCTCGGCCGGCTCGCGACCCGGCTTGCCGACACCCTGCGCGGCAAGCTGAAGCCCGATTACACGCCCCACATCGACACCGGGGATTTCGTGGTCGTGGTCAACGCCGAGAAGATCAAGGTGACCGGCGACAAGCTGAACCAGAAGACCTACTGGCGGCACAGCGGCTTCCCGGGCGGAATCAAGTCCCGGACTCTCGGTGAGATGCTGGAGAAGCAGCCGGAGGAAGTGATCCGCAAGGCGGTCAAGGGAATGATGCCGCGCAACAAGCTTTCCCGCCAGCAACTCCTGAAGCTCAAGGTCCACGCCGGGCCGGAGCACCCCCACCAGGCCCAGCAGCCGAAGCCCTTGGAAATCCAGAACTGAACTGATTGAACTTGAGCGAAGAAGAAAACACCGAAGAAGTAACCCC
>JBGAOF010000197.1:0-3716 GCA_044221915.1 Solirubrobacterales bacterium | reverse complement strand
CGACGCGCGCGCCGCGCTGACCGACTCGGGCGGGATTCAGGAGGAGACGACCTACCTCGGGGTTCCCTGCTTCACCCTCCGCGACAACACCGAGCGCCCGGTCACGATCGAGCTCGGAACGAATGTTCTGCTCGGGCTGGACCCGGCCCGGATCAGCGAGATCCCGGCCCTGGTCGCCGGCAATGAAACTCCCGGGCAGCCACCGGAGCCGCTTCCGCTCTGGGACGGTCACGCCGCCGACCGTATCGCGGAGCAGCTGGCCGGCCTCTGACCAGGTCCGGCCGAGGCATCCCGTGAGTGTGGCGCCCGGCGGGACTACTCGGAACTGGTGGCGGCTTCTTCGGAGGAAGCGCCAGGCTCGGTATCCGGGGCCACCGCATTCGGGTGATCCGGGATCGCGTCCGGAGCGACAGCATTGGGGTGGTCGGGAACCGCCTGGGGATGCTCGTTGGCCGCTGGCCCGGCTCCGGGTTTCTTCCCCTTGCCCTTGTTCTTTCTGGCGGCCTTCTCTGCCTCGGCCGAACGGGTCGCTTCCTTGGACGGCCCGAGCAACATGCTCATGTTGCGGCCCTCCTGAAGCGGCCGGGACTCAATCACCGCGAGATCTTCACCGAGATCCTCGAAAAGTCGCTGGAGCAGGTCCCGGCCCCGTTCCGGGTGAGCCTGTTCACGGCCCCGGAACATGATCGTGACCTTGACCTTGTC
Source organism: Solirubrobacterales bacterium (assembly GCA_044221915.1). Lineage (GTDB taxonomy): Bacteria > Actinomycetota > Thermoleophilia > Solirubrobacterales > 70-9 > 67-14. The sequence continues at coordinate 3,011 of JBGAOF010000197.1, read as the reverse complement.
GCCGGCCTTGAGGAACCGGGCCACATGGCCCTTCTTTGTGTTGTAGTCGTTCTCGGCGATCTTCGGGCGGAGCTTGATTTCGCGCACGTTGACCTGGGTCTGGTGCTTGCGCGCCGCTTTCTGCTTCTGCTCCTGCTCGTACTTGTACTTCGAGTAGTCCAGCAGTCGGCAGACCGGTGGCTTCGCTCCCGCGGCGACCTCGACCAGGTCCAGTTCAGCGTCACGGGCCATCTGCCGGGCCTTGTCGGTCTCGACGATCCCGACCTGTTCGCCGTCGGCCCCGATCAGTCGGACCTTGGGCACACGGATACGCTCGTTGATACGAGTGTTGTCCCTTTCAGGGGGACGTCGGTCAAACCTGCGCGGAACCGGCACTAGCTGGAAACCAACCGGCGGATCAAGCGGACAAGAGACGGGTAGGCGAGCACGCGGGCACCGAAGGGCGCGGAATCTTTTTCGTGCTTCGAATCAACTGTCGAGCAGCATACAGAACTTTTCGACGCTCATCGCACCCAGTTCCCCGTCCTCATGGGAGCGGACCGAAACCTCCCCGGCCTCCATCTCGCGGTCGCCGACCACCAGCATGAAGGGAAAACGGCCCAATTCGGCCGCCCGGATCTTCTTGCCCACCGATTCCGAGCGCTCCTCGACCGATACCCGGCCACCTTCGGCTTTCAGATCATCCGCAACCTGCCGGGCATAGCCAAGGTGCTTGTCGGAAACCGGCACGATCCGGGCCTGGACCGGCGCCAGCCAGGCCGGGAAGCGCCCCGCGAAATGCTCGATCAGGATCCCGGCGAAGCGCTCCATCGAGCCGAGCAGGGCACGGTGGATCATCACCGGCTGCTCCTGTTCATCCCGGGAGTCGGTATAGGTCAGGCCGAAGCGCTCCGGCATCTGGAAATCAAGCTGGCAGGTGCCGAGTTGCCAGGAGCGGCCCAGCGCGTCGGTCACATGGAAATCGATCTTGGGCCCGTAGAACGCCCCGTCCCCGGGATTGATCGTGTATTCGCGGCCCTGCGCATCGAGGGCACTTTTCAGCATGCTTTCCGCCTGCTCCCAGAGCTCGTCGCTGCCCAGTGACTTATCCGGGCGGGTCGACAACTCAACCTGTACGTCGTCGAATCCGAAGCGGGCGTAGAGTTCGTCGATTGCCTCGCAGATCTCGGCCACCTCGGATTCGACCTGATCGATCGTGCAGTAGACATGCGCGTCGTCCTGGGTGAAGGCCCGGACCCGAAGCAGGCCGTGCAGCACTCCTTCCCGCTCGTTGCGGGTGACCCGGCCGAACTCGGCCAGACGCAACGGCAGATCACGATAGGAATGGCGTTCCGAGCCGTAGACGAGACAGCAGCCGGGGCAGTTCATGGGCCGCAGCGCGAACCGACGCTCATCGACCTCCATGAAATACATATCGTCCTTGTAGTTGTCCCAGTGACCCGAGCGGTGCCAAAGTTCCTCGTCCATCACCTGCGGGGTGGCGATCTCCTTGTAGCCGCGGCGGTTGAGCTGCTGGCGGACCTCCCGCTCGATCAGGCGAAGCAGCACGGTGCCGTTGGGCAGCCAGAAAGGCATCCCCGGAGCTTCGTCGCGCAGCATGAAGAGATCCATTTCCGGACCAAGGCGGCGGTGGTCACGGGCCTTGGCCTGCTCGATCCGCTCAAGGTGCTGTTTCAGGTCATCCCTGGAGAAGAAGGCGGTACCGTAAATCCGGGTCAGTTGTTCGCGGTTCTCGTCACCGCGCCAGTAGGACCCGGCGACCGAACTCAGCTTGATCACCTTGATCCGTTTGGTGCCGGGACCATGGGGCCCACGACAAAGATCCTCGAAGGGTCCGTTGCGGTAAAGCGAAACGGTCTCCGCGCTTTCGTTCTCGATCAGGTCCTCGATCAGTTCGACCTTGAACTTCTCATCCTGTTCCCTGAAAATCTCGATTGCCTCGTCAACCGGGACATCGCGCCGCTCAAAGGTCTCGTCGGCCTTGATGTGACGGCGCATCGCATCCTCGATCGCTGGCAGGTCCGCATCGGTGACCCTGACGTCGTCGGGAAAGTCGAAGTCGTAGTAGAAGCCGCTTTCGATCGCCGGACCGATCGTCACTCTGGTTCCCGGATAAAGCTCCTGGACGGCGGTTGCCATCACGTGGGCGGCATCGTGACGGATGATCTCAAGGCCCTCCGGGTCACGGCTGGTGATTATCGAGATCTCTTCACCGTCGGTCAGCGGGGCGCTCAGGTCGCGCACCTCCTCCCCGGCCCTCACGGCCAGCGCGGCACGGGCCAGGCCCTCGCCGATGGCCAGGGCGGCGTCGGCTCCGGTTGCCCCGGCTTCGAGTTCGAGCGGGGTGCCATCGGGCAATGAAACGGTGACCTTGGACGCGGATTCCGGCATCTGCCAATCGTATTCGGATCAGCCCAGCAGTTCGTTCACGCGACCGGCAAGCACCCTGTGACCCTGGCGTGAGGACCGGCTGGCGGTCAGGTTGAACCATGCGTGGAGCATCGGCATCTCGTCAACCGTGGCCGGGACGCCGGCCTCGCCAAGCCGTGTGGCATAGGCCAGCCCTTCGTCCCTGAGCGGGTCAGCCAGGGAGACCGAGATCACCGCCGGAGCGAGCCCGGACAGGTCGGGGGCATAGAGCGGGGAAATGCGAGGATCGCGCTCCCGGCCGGCTGGCACGGCCTGCTTTTCGAACCAGTCCATCCGCGCCCGGGTCAGGTAGTAGCCGTGGCCGAAGGTCTCGCGGGAAGCCATCCGGCCGGCGCAGTCGGTTACCGGGTAGATCAGCACCTGGCCGGCCGGCTGGGGCTCCCCTGCCTCCTTGAGGTCGAGGCAGAGCACGGCCGCCATCTGGCCACCGGCACTGTCGCCGCTGACTCCGACCCGATCGGGGTCGGCACCGAAGCGGGCGGGATCGCGCATCACCGAACGCCAGGCGAGCAGGGCATCGTCGGCCTGGGCTGGCAAGGGATGCTCCGGAGCCAGCCTGTACCCGACCGAGAGCACCCTGG
>JBGAOF010000196.1:0-3824 GCA_044221915.1 Solirubrobacterales bacterium | reverse complement strand
GGGCGCCAGTCCTCGTCGATCACCAGCCGGCCGGCCTCGCGGTCGAGACTGAGCCGCAGCACCGACTCGGTCCCGACACAGGTGACCGTCCGGCCGTCGGAGGCAAGCCGGGCGATCGAGCCTTCCGGGATCTCCAACTCCGGAACCACCGACTCGAGGGTTTCCGGATCGAGTACCGAGAAGGTCGAGGATGCCTCGCCGCGAGGGGCGTCGCAATCCTTGGTCACCAACTCGCCGGAATCGAGAATCACGAAAGAGTTGTAAGGCCGGTTGACCGGTAGCCGTCGCTCGGCTTTGAGCTTCAGGTCCTTGCTGAAGCGCCGCGCCCAGCAGCCGAAAACCATGTAGATGTCGCCGTTGGCGTGGGCGGCGATTCCGCCGGGCCAGTAGCGACCCGCGGGGAATCGTGGGGTGACGGTCAGCGGCCGGAGAGTCACAGGGTCGAGCTTTTCGACCCAGCCTTCGCAGTCGCCTGCTAGCGGGTCGCCCTTCGGCATCGTGTGGCGCAGGGCGTAAAGCTCCCCGGGGTCACGGCGGATCAGCATGTCGGCGGCGAAGCTGTCGCGGAAAACCTCAAGCTTCAGGTTTTCGCCGGGCCCGATGCCAGGACCGGCCTGGCCCTCCGGGCAACAAAGGCGCCGCGGACCGCCGTCTTCACCCGACCAGGGCTGCGGCCAGTACGCCCCGGCACCCGGCCCGCCTGCCTTGCCGCTCAATCCCCACCGCCGGCCAGGCCGGAGAGAATGAGCCTTGCCTCCTCGACCCCGGCCGCCCGGTGCTCATGCTCCTTCTGGTAGCCCGGGTTGGTGATCATCCGGACGAAAGCCTGCCTGGACGGGTAGCGAACCAGCAGGACGAGATCCCACTCCGGGGCTTCCGGGCCGATCACGCTTTCGATGCTGTTCGTTGCGGCCAGCACCTCTCCCCCCACCTCCGCCAGGTAGGGGGCAATGTTCCGGCCATAGGTGGCATATGCCTCGGCGCCGGTCTTCCCTGCGTCAATCCCGGTTGCCTGATCCCGGAGTCGGATCAGATTGACCATCACGATCGGTGAATCGTCTTCCGACTCGACCAGGGCCCGGAACTGCTCCGGGGTCGGATCGATCACCGGCACTGTTTGCCCTTGCAGTCTTGCAGCGCGGCGGCCTTGGCCTCAAGATTTGAGATGACCCCGGCCATCCCCGGATCATCGGCGATGTTTTCAAGCTCGAAGGGGTCCTTCTTCATGTCGTAGAGCTCGATATCGCCGAACGACCAGTGGACGTACTTGTACTGGCTGGTCTTCACCCCGTAGAACGGAAGGTCGAACTGGGTCAGCGGAGTCGAGAACTTGAACAGCGGCCGCTCCGCCTCCATCGGGATGTCGCGGTATGGCAGCTTCTTCTTTTTTCTGGCGGCAGAAAGCAGCGAGATGCCGTCGAAGAGACGACCCGGCTTCGCCTTCGCCCGGGCGGCGGCGAGAACGGTCGGGGCGATATCCACATCCAGGCTCGGGCTCGAGACCCGGGCCTTGGCCTTGATCCCAGGTCCACGCATGATGAGCGGGATGCGAAGCGAGTTCTCGAAGGGCAGGAACTTGGAGGCGGCCAGCCGATGTTCACCCTGCAGGTAGCCGTTGTCCGAGTTGAAGATGATCACTGTGTTGCCCAGTTCCCGTTGCTTGCGGAGAGTCTTCACGATCCTGCCGACCTGGTCGTCGATTGACTTGACCGCACCGAGCCGACCCCGATAGCTGGCGGTGACCGTGTCGATCCTGGCCTGGTCCAGCAGCGGCAGGTTCCTGACATTCGCCGCCTTGTCGGAAACATCGGCCTCGTTGAAGTCGGGGGGTCGCGGCAGCTCGACATTGTCGAAGGTGTGCTCGTAGCGCTTCGGTGGCCGGGGGTCGGGATCCGGGGCCCCGGGACGAACGCCCTGAAGGTGATTGGTGTCCTCCGCATGCGGGCCGGGAGTCGCGTAGTAGAGGAAGAACGGCTTGCGGGAACGAACCGACTTCCGGACGAAATCATTGGCCATCCGGCCGTTGACGTCCATCGTGTAGTCCTGCGGCCGCTGCCAGCCAAAGTAGTCCCAGACCGGGAAGGCCTGGTGGAACAGGGCCAGGAACCCGGCGAAGCTGGTCGGAGCGTTGCTCGCCGCCAGGGTCCCGAGATTCATCTGTTGCCTGGCGTAGTCCGGATCACCCCAGTACCTGACGTGACCGTTCAGGTTCATTGCGTAGTTGTAATAGTCATAGGTCGACTGGTCGATCAACGCCTGCCAGTTGTTCCAGCCCGGTGGTATCTCGGTCGGGTCCAGGGTTCCGTAGTCGTTGAGGAACTTCCCGACGAAGCCGGTGGCCTTGAAGTTCGCCAGCACCTCGTTGTTATGGGCGAGCTGGCCGGTCAGAAGCGATGCCCGTGCGGGGCCGCAAAGCGGATAGGGGGCGTTGTAATTGGTGAAGGTCGTGCCGCCGCGGGTCAGGTACTTCTGGACATTCGGCATGTAGCGGATGTCGGAGCGGACGAGATCATCGGCCTGGATCAGGACGATGTTGGGCCGGTTGCCGAAGTTGGGGGCCGGCTTGCGGGCGGCCCAGGCTTTCTCATGCAGGCCGCTGACCAGCATCAGCAGGGCGAAGAAGGCAAGGCCGAGCGTGCCACCGATGGCCAGCCTGCCAATTGTTCCTGTCAACACCCGGCGATTCATCCAGTTCCTCTCCTCTCCCGGTATCTGCCCTGCGCGGGAGATTATCCAAAACCTGACTCGTGTCAAGTTTTGTAACCCGCCCCACTCCAAAAAGCAGCGGTCCCGGATCTGAAAAGGTCGACCCTCCCGGCCGAAGGGGAAGACGACAGCTTCGGTGTGGCAGAGGCCCGGGAGAACCCTGACCGCCTTTTTCAACCGGCTGGTGGCCAGGCCTTCGGTCGCCCGGGTGATCGAGGAAGCGCGACCCTACCGGCAACTGTTCCCCCTCCCCTGGCCGGAATACGCCGCCTAGCGGGTCCGGGCGGCCCGGTCAGGTTGCGGCTTCGTCCACCAGAACCCGGTCGGGCAGATTCCGGGCCGACCAGAACGACGGGATAGTCAACAGGCCGGCTACCAGCAGGGCAAGCTTCAGTGACTGGAGCTGGGCATCTTCATAGTCCGAGACGAGCACGCCGGCTTCCTCCTCGCTCACACCCGCCTTGGCCGCCGCGCTCTCAACCTGCGCGGAAGCGACGAATGAACCACCGGAGCTCAACTGCTGCTCCACAGCCGACTTGGTTTCTTGGGAAATTTCCGGATTGTCGGCCACATTGGCCTGAAAAGCTGCGAGCAAGCCGGTGATCACTATCGCTCCCAGCACCGCGGTCCCAAGCGAGGACCCAAGCTGCTGCGCCGTGTACTGAAGCCCCCCGGCCTCGGAGCGGTCACTGTCACCGACCGCAGACTGGGCGACATTCCCGAGCTGGGAGACGATCAGGCCCATCCCCACCCCGAGGATGCCCATCGCGACCAGGAAATCCGCATTGTCGAGCGAGGGTTCGATCGTCCCGATCAGGAGGAAAGATGAAACGAAGACGACCACCAGCCCGAGCCGGACAAGCATCTTCGGCGCGAACCTCGATGCCAGCGCCGAACCGGCCAAGGCGGTGAAGAACAGCCCGGCGGATGTCGGCAGCATCCGGATCCCGGTATCCAATGCGTCGAAACCGAGCACGACCTGAAGGTAAAGCGGAATCGTGAAAAAGATCCCCATCAGGATCAGGTTCTGCGCCAGCATCATCGAAAGGCCGCTGCGCAGGGGAATGTTCCGGAAGAGCTCCAGGTGGACCAGCGGATCCCGACCGGCTTCCTCCCGG
>JBGAOF010000195.1:0-3896 GCA_044221915.1 Solirubrobacterales bacterium | reverse complement strand
TCTTTCTCGTACACCGGCTCCGGTTCCTGCTTCCCTTGCCGGCGATCGATCCGCCAACTCGCCTGGACATCTACGACTTTGACGATGCCCTATTCGTCGGTTCGACCATGAATGAGAACCGCCGCTTCGCCTGGGTGAAGCGCGAGGCGGAACGGTGGCGGCAATACACGAAGCGGGCCCGGATCACGCTGGCTGGCAACAGCTATCTGGCCGATCAAGCCCGCCGGCAAGGTGGGCGTGTCGAGATTCTGCCTTCCTGCGTGAATCCTGCGGTTCAGCCTGTCCGCGAGCACGAAGAGGTGGAAACGGTCCGGATCGGATGGGTCGGGTCACAGTCCACGGCGGTGTATCTGGAGCAACTCCTGCCGGTATTCGAGCGGCTCTGGAAACGGGGACGGAACTTCGAGTTGGCCGTGGTTGGCGCTGGCCATCTCCCGGCTGCGCCTTGGATCCGGCCTAGTCCTTGGAGCTTGGATAGTGAGCGCGAGCTTCTGGCGAGTTTCGACATTGGCATCATGCCGCTGCCCGATGACCCGTGGACCCGGGGCAAGTGCGGTTACAAGATCCTTCAGTACTTTGCCGCCGGAGTGCCGGCGGTCGTAAGCCCGGTTGGGGTCAACCGGAAGATTGTGGGAACGGAACGGGGTCTTCTTGCAACTTCCGAGGTAGAATGGCTCGAAGCCTTGGATCAACTTGTCCTCGACGCTGACATGCGCCGGGAGGCAGGCGCGAACGCGAGAAGTTTCGTAGTTGACGAATACTCGTTTCAGACCTGGGCACCGCGGCTAGCGGAGTTACTCGGTGAGCTCTGAAGATGCTCGAATCCCGCTCCACCTCGTGAATTCCCGGCCGCGACCCGCCCTTCGGGTACCGTAGGGTTTCGAGAGGTTGTCGAGCAGGGGTATTATCGGCGGGATGTCCCAGGAGCAGGTACAAGAAGAATCCGACCCGTTCGGAACCGGAAAGCTGCCAAGCGGCCGCCACGGTCTACCGCGTGATGTGGTCGTACGCTCACAGCGGGAGCGGATGGTCGAGGCGATGGTCGGTGTGGTCGCCGAGAAGGGGTACACGGACGCCACCGTGGCGGACATCATTTCCACCGCCGGGGTTTCCCGGGCCACCTTCTACGAGCAGTTCGCCGACAAGGAGGACTGTTTCATTGCGGCCTACGGCACCGTCATGGAACGGATGCTGACCTTCGTCGCCGGTGGTTTCGATGCCGGGGGATCGGAAGACTGGATAGACCAGATCCGCGGGGGCATCGGGGCCTTGCTCACCTATCTGGCGGAAAACCCGGTTGCGGCCAGGGTCGGAATCGTCGAAGGTTTCGGGGCTGGCTCCCGGGCCCGCGACCGCTACCAGCAGGCTGTCAGTTCCTTCTTCCCGTTTCTCGATTCCGCCCGCAACGAGATCGACGACCCCGATCGCATCCCTTCCCATGTTGCCCGGGTGGTCGTCGGCGGAGTCTCCTCGCAGATGTTCAACGAGGCTTCCGAGGGAAGGGCCGCCGAACTGCCCAGGTTGCTCCCGGAAATGATGTATCTCGCGGTTGCGCCATATCTCGGGCATGAACGGGGTCTGGAAGCGATGCGGGATACCGAGGTGCCGGCATGAGTGAGATCGCCCCGGCCCGGCTGCCCTCCGGGCGCCACAACCTGCCCCGAGAATTTGTCGTTACGTCGCAGCGTGACCGGCTGCTCGATTCGATGGCGCAGGCCTGCGCCGAGAAGCGGTATGCCGAGGTCAGCGTGGCCGACATTGTCTCGCGCGCCCGGGTTTCGCGCTCCACGTTCTACGAGATCTTCCCTGACAAGGAATCCTGCTTCCTGGCCGCCTATGACGCCATCCTCGGCCGCTTTGTCACCGAGGTGATCAAGGCCTGCGACGATCCGGACCTCACCTGGCCGGAAATGATTGAACTTGGAATCGAAGCCAGCCTGAAGTTCCTCGCCGCCGAGCCGGCCTTTGCCCGGATGTGCATTGTCGACATGTTCTCGGCCGGCCCGGAGGCGCTGGAGCGTTACCTCTCGGCGGTCCGGATGATCGCCTCATTCGTGGACGGTGGCAGGACGATGATGCCGGACCGTGAAGATGTCCCCGAATCGATTGCCAACATGCTGGTCGGCGGTGCCGCGGTGGTCATCCGGTCCGAGATTGTTGACGAGCGGACCGAGTTGCTGCCCGAGGTGGGCCCGGACATCCTTTATGCCCTGCTTGCTCCGTACATGGAGCAGGAGGAAGCCCTTGAACGCTCGGAGCGGTACGCCGAACGGCTCGGCTTTGCAACGCCTCACTGACAAAGTACGCAAATAAGGGCCAAAAATGCAGGATTTTCGGTCACCCGGCGGGGAGCCGGACCCGCCGCGCCGGTAAAGTCGCTCGCCAATGGCAAAGGACACCGAGAAGCTGATTCGGCAGCTCTCGCTGATCTCGTTTCTGATGGCTCAGGGCAGACCCGTTTCTGCGTTGGAGATCAAGCGGGAGGTCGAGGGTTACAGCGTGATGAACGAGGACGCGTTCGCACGGCGCTTTTACGCGGACCGGGCAGAGCTCGACAGCCTCGGAATCGAGCTGCAGGTAGACCGCCCCGGAGAGGGCTTCTTCGAAGCCGAGCTCTACTCGCTGCCGCCGGAGAACTTCTACTTGCCGGAGATCAAGTTCACCGACGATGAGCTCGCCGCACTCAGGACGTCGCTCAGCCTCCTGACGGAAGGGGAGTTCGCCTATGCGGAACCCTTGAGGCTGGCCCTGCAGCAGGTCGCCTGGGGTCACCCGAACCCGCTTGCGGACCCGGACAACATCCCCGTCTCGATGGCCAAGTTCTCGGCTACCTCCTCGCGGGAGCTGACTCAGCGGCTGGCCCGGATCGAAACCGCAATCTCCCGGCACAAGACGATCACTTTCGAGTACCACACAATCGGTTCGGACCAGGTCTCGGACCGCAAGGTCGACCCTTACCATCTGGTCTTCCGGGGCGGGCAGTTTTACCTGATCGGCTTTGCCCATGAGCGGGATGCGGTACGGGTCTTTCGCCTGTCCAGGATCCGCGGCAAGGTCGGCTACGCAAGCAAATCCGAGCATGACTTCCATCCGCCCGAGGATTTCGAACGGCGGGACTACGCCGACCTGGCCGACTGGCAGCTAGGTGAACCCAAGGGCATCGCCCGGATCTTCTTCAGCGACCGCATCGCCTGGCTGATCGAACGTGACTTTGCCAGCCATGGCGCGGTGAGCCCGGCTGATCCGGAGGAGACCGGGGGGCGGGCAGGCATCGTGCTGGAGACCTCCTACGCCAGTGAACGGGAACTGCTGGCCTGGGTGCTGCGCTGGCGCCAGAACGCCGAAGTCCTCGGTCCGCCGGAGTTCAAGGCGGCGGCCCGCGAACGCATTGCCCTGCTTCGGGACCGGCACGTCAACGGATTTGACACCGCTGAGGCCCAGGGGGGCTTCTCGCCTCCGGTCCGCGAGCGCCGCCAGCGCGGCAAGGACCGTTCCGGGGCCGCGATCCGTCCCGAGCGCTTCGGTCGCCTGGTCACCCTGGCCGGTCTGCTGATCGGCGCGGCGAAGGAAGGCAGCGAGCTTTCAATGTCGGACCTCGGCCGCCGGTTCGAACTCTCCGAGGACGAGCTGCGTGATGACATTGATGTCCTCAACGTGGTCAATTTCGGGGGCGGCACCTACGTTCTCTACGCCGAGATCAAGGGCGATGTGATCGAAGTCGATTCCGAGCCTTACGGGGATTCCTTTGCCCGGCCGGCGCGTCTGCTCCCCCTGGAAGCGAAGGCCCTGATCGCGGCGATCGACCTGGTCGGCGATCACTTGCCCCAGGCCAAGCTGGATACCGCCCGGGAGAAGATCATCACGGCCCTCGGCCGGGATCCGGCCCGGGAAGGACT
>JBGAOF010000194.1:0-3913 GCA_044221915.1 Solirubrobacterales bacterium | reverse complement strand
ATCGTCACGGTCGAAGATCGTGAGTATGTCCGAGCCGACGTAGAGATTGTCCCCGTCTGGTGAAACAGCGAGCGCCCGGACGTTCCCGATCGTGGCCAGGTTCACACAGCCTGGGAGAATCCCCCGCGCCCAGCAACCCGTGGGACTTTTCTGGTTCAGCGCGCCAGTTGTTTCGTTGCGTTGAAGGACAACAAGCGCACCCGGGACCGACATGCCGTCACCATTCGACCCGATGTACACCGCCTCGTCGGTGGCCAGCAGCGTGAACGGCCGGTAAAGGCCGGTGGCGTCGGTGCAGCCGCCTGAGCCGTCGAAGTTGAAGCAGGTGCCGGGGTCTGACCGCGGGGTCAGGGCCCCGGTTGCGGCATTCCGGTCGAACAGCCGTATCGCCCCGCCGTCGGAACCGTTGATCGAACTCACGAAAACCGACTCGCCGTCAGGGGTGACCGAGACATCCTGCGGCTCCAGCAATCCCGGCACAGCGGTGCAGGCCCCGCTTGAGCCGCTTTCCGAGAAGCATCCGGCGACACCTGCCTGCTGGACAATCGTGCCGTCGGGATTGATGTCGAAAACCGCGAGCGTGTTTCTCGACGGATCGGTACCAACGGAGACCGCGTAGAGGTTTTCGCCATCCGCCGAGATCGCCAGTCGCGTCGGTTCCAGGCTATTGCCGTCGGCGCAGCCATCGGCTCCCGTGTCGTTGACACAGCCGGCCATCCCGCTCTTTTGGGTCAGCACGCCGTCCAGCGCCCGGCTAAAAACCGCAATGCCCCCGTTGCCTGTGTGGTTTCCGGCCGTGTAAAGGGTCTCCCCGTCGGGCGCCATCACCAGGTCATAGGTCCGCAAGAGCCCGCGGGCACCCGAACAGCTGACCGGCGAACCCTCCACCATGCATCCGTTCGGATCGGGCTTCCTGGCAAGCGGTCCGAGCGTGCCGGACGGATCGCCGGTCCCGGGGAATGCCAGGTAGTCGAAGGTCGTGACCGAATGCGACCGGCGCGCGGTCACATAGACCTGGTTGCTGTCTGGTGACACCGCGACACCGGTCGGCGCGGTCAGGAGAGCGGCCTGCGGGTCCGCCGTGGAGCAGCCGGGTGCGGAGGTCGCCGACCTGCAGGCGGCGGCACGCGGGTCCAGGCTCAACAGGCCCCCGAGCGCACCCCGGTCATAGGTCGTGATCGAATCCCCGTCCGATCCGCCGAAGCTGTCGAAACCGGCTATGAAAAGCCGCTTGCCGTCGGGACTCACCTCGAGTGCCGACACACCGATCCCCAGGCCGATGCCGTCGATGCAGGCGTTCGGCGTTGAGTTGCCATCCTCCCCGTTTTCGCTGACGCAATAGTCGCTGCCGCCGGTCCGAGGGTTGATATCACCGCCACCTGTCGCTTCGGCCTTGCCGGGAAAGCCGGTCAAAACCGCGAGACAGAAAGTGAGCAGAAGGCCCGCCAGGACCATGGTCCAGCCGGTTCTGCCCCTGTTCACGCTTCCGATTGACATTGCTCCCCTTTGCCCCGTTCCGATTGAGGTTGCCCCTGGCCCGATTGGCGCTCTGGGAAGAACGGTCTGGGGCAGGCCTTTCGGGGCGGGCCGTTCGGGTGGCGGGTTCAGGGCCGGGTGGCCTTGATGACCGCGATCGGGCCGGGGCCCTTGCTGGCCGGCCGCGGTTCGAGGCCGGCGGCGCGGAGCCACTCGCCGATCTCGTTTTCGGTCCAGGTCCAGCCACCTTCGTTTTCGATCACCATCATCGGTGTGAAAGAGGCGACGCCGGGGGGCGAGGTGCGGCCCTCGTCGATCACCCATTCGTAGATGACCAGAGAACCGCCGGGAGCGAGCAGGCTCGCGGCCTCGCGGATGATCCGCTCGTTGTCCCCGGCCGGGTGGTCATGAAGGATGTTCGAGACCAGCACGAAATCCCACTGTTCGTCCTCGGGTCGGCCGAAGCGGGGCAGATCGATGTCACCCGCGACAAAGTCGAGATCCGGATGGCGTTCCCGAAGCACCGGCTCGGCTCCCGGCAGGTCAAGCACCGTCGCCTCCAGGCCCGGGTTCGCTCCGACCAGATTGGCCGCATGCGAACCGGCACCGCCGCCGACATCCAGCAGCCGGGCGGGAGAGCCGTCCACCACCAGCGGCCCGGCCAGCTCCGGCAGGTCGCCACCGTAAAGGCGACAGAGATCGTCCAGCGCCCGGAGGAAGTCGTGGGCCTGGTCGGGATCGTTTTCGAGCCGGTCCCGCCAGGCCCTGGTCTGGGTGTGTCCGGTGCTGACGGCCTCGGGCATCTCGACCCAGAGCTTGTAGAAGAACCACTCCTTGCGACTAATCATCGCGATCGAATCGGGATGGTCATCGGCCAGGAGCTCCCCGTTCGGCGTAAGTCCGAACTGATCGCCCGTCCGTTCGACCATGCCGAACTCGACCAGGCCGGAAAGCAGTCCCATCGTCCCGCGGGCGTCGGTGCCGAGCTCGGTGGTGAGCTGATCAAGGGTCCTGTGGTTCCCGTAAAGGGCGTTCGGCAGGCCGAGCTCAACTGCGGTCCCGATCAGGGCCGACTGCTGGTAGGAGGTGATCTGGTCGACGACCCCGTAGGCCGAGGCCTCGCCGCCAGCGGTGGAATCTTCAGCTTCGCTCATGCGTTCTTCCTCAGTTCTCTCGTCGCCCTCAGGGCGTCCTTCAACATTGCCGCCTGAGCCTTGAGCTTCGCCCCGGCCTTCCGCTTTTTGATGCCCAGATCCTCGAGGATCACGCCGGCGGCGTTGCGGCCGGGCATGCCGGTGATCCCGCCCCCGGGGTGAGTGCCGGCCCCGGTCAGGAAAAGGCCCTTGATCGGAGTCGAGTAGCCGGAAAGGTTGACCGAGGGCCGCATCGCCAGCAGCTGGTCGATGCTCATCTCGATGTGGTTCGGGTTGGCGCCCGGGTTGCCGTGCCGCTCGACCCAGTCCAGCGGTCCGGTGATCTTGCGTTCAACCGGGGTCATCTCCCAGCCGAGCGCCTTTTCGGCGGTCTTCCAGGTCAGCTCGGTTGCCGCCTCAAGCAGGCCGGCATCCCACTGGCCCGATTCGGGTGTCCACGGCACGAAGGTCGAAAGCCAGACCACACCCTGGCCTTCGGGCGCCCAGCCGGATTCAAGGGTTGAAGGGAAGGCGATCATCACCGGGGGACGCTCCGGCAGCTGGCCGAGACCGAGGCTGGCAAAGGCACGGGCGATGTCGGTTCCGGTGTTGGCCGAAAGCATGAACGATTTCTCCATGCCGTCGGGCCCGTTCACCTTCGGGGTCTCGGCGATCACCGCATCGACCTTCAGCTCGGAAACATTGTGCTGGGAGAAATGAATCCGCCTTACCTCGGCCAGGAGGGTCGAAGGAATCTGGCTTTCGTCCATCAGGCCGAGAAAAAGCCGGCGGGCATCGATCGCCGAAACCACTGCCCGGCTGGCTTCGTACCGTTCACCGGCAGCAATCACGGCGCTCGCCCGGCCGCCCGCTGTCTCGACCTTCTCGGCCGGCGCGTTCAAAACCAGCTTGCCGCCCGCGTCTTCCAGGCAGCGGACCAGGGCGTCGATCGTCCCGCGGGAACCACCGGCGGGGCGGCTGGCCGGGGCCCCATGCGAGGCGGCCAGGAAAAGCGCCCCCGCGCCGGTTCCCGGGGCCTGCGGTGGCTGCTGGGAATGGGCCGCCCAGTGATCGAGCGGACCGCGCAGGCGATCGTCGGTAAGGGCCGCCTCGGTGACCGCGGTGGCCGGCGCGAAAAGGGCCTGCATCAGTCGGGCGCCCTCTGCCCCGAGGGTCAGGTCGGCGATTGACGCGAGGGAGCGGAGGCTGGGCGGCGGGCCGTTCTCGGTCTGCCCCAGCACTCCCATCGCGGCCGACGACCACTTCGAGAAAGCCCGGTAGCGCTCGGCTTCCTCCCGGCCGAG
>JBGAOF010000193.1:0-3959 GCA_044221915.1 Solirubrobacterales bacterium | reverse complement strand
CTCGTCGTCGAATACCCCGGTGTCGCGGGCGCCGGCCCCGGAAACCGGCTTGATCACCACTCGGCCACCGAAGGGAGGGGGCGCACCACCCGGTGCGACCAGGGCGGTCGGTGGCACCGGCAGACCCGCCCCGTCCAGCTCGGCGAGATACCGCTTGTCCGTGTTCCAGCGGATCAGGGCCGGCCGGTTCTGCAGTTTCTCCGGGCCGATCCGCTCGGTCCAGGCGAGGAAATCTTCCAGACGATCCGCGTAATCCCAGGTTGAGCGGATCACGACCAGGTCGAAGGAGTCCCAGTTGGCGGCGGGATCGTCCCAGGCCACGAATTCAGCCTCGATTCCCCGGCCGGCCAGCACCTCGGCCGAGAGCAGGTCGTCATCCCAACTCTCCTGCCGAGGCTCGCAGGTTGCGTAGGCGACCCGGCTCAACGCCGTGGTTCCCGGCCGGTCAACGCCTTGTACAGGTCGTTGGCGCGGGTGCCGGTCAGGGAGGCGACCACGGTAGCAGCGGCCCGGGGCCTCGCTCCGGACTTGACCAGCTGTTTGAGGGCCTCCACCGCGAAGGCGATGTCCTGGCCGTGGTCAGCGGCCGCCGCGGGCGCGACCACCAGCACAATCTCGCCCTTCACTTCACCTTTGAAACGCAGCGCCAGCTCGGTCAGCGTTCCACGGCTTACTTCCTCGTGGAGCTTGGTCATTTCCCGGCAGACCGCGGCCGGCCTGTCCGGCGCGATCTGCGCGAGGGCGGCGAGGGAATTCGAGATCCGTCGCGGTGACTCGAAGGCGACTACCGTTTCCGCCGAGTTGAGTACCCGCTCCATTTCTCCGGCCCGTTTCGGCAGGAACCCCTCGAATCGCCAGCGGTCAGTCGGTAGCCCCGATGCGACCAGGGCAACCGGGATCACGGACGGGCCCGGCAACACTTCGACTTCGATTCCCCGGTCGATGCAGGCGCGCACAAGGCGGTAGCCAGGATCGGAGATGGCGGGCATGCCAGCGTCGGATACGAGGGCGATCCGGTCACCCCTTTCCATCCGTTTGACCAGCTCAACGGCTCGGGAGGATTCATTGCCTTCGTGATTAGAGACGAGACGTGGCTTGGGCCTGATCTCGAGTCGTTCGAGCAGACGGCCCGTTCGGCGGGTGTCCTCGCAGGCGATGAAATCGGCCGAAACGAGTGCCTCCCGGACCCGCTTGCTCACGTCATCCATGTTTCCGATCGGGGTCGGGCAGATGGTCAGGCGGCCGGGCATCAGACGGCCTCCGCTTCCATCCGGCCGTAGGCGGCGGCGCCGATCATCCCGGCCGCCGGTCCCAGCTCGGCTGCCACCACCCGGGTCCGGTTCATCGGGTTCAGGGCCGTTTTCTCCAGCTCCGCCCGGGCCGGGCCGAGAATCAGCTCGCCGAAGGCGATCGCCCCCCCGCCGAGAACGATCAACTCCGGCTGGAAGATGTTCGCGAGGGACACAAGCGCCTGCCCGAGATAGTGGCCGGCCTTGCCGACAGCCTCGATTGCTGCCAGATCCCCCTTTTTGGCCGCTTCGTTCACATCTTTGGCGCTGAGTTCACCCTGCTTTTCCAGCCACTGCGCGAGCATCGAGTCCGGCCGCTCCGCGGCGGCTTCCCTCCCGAGACGGGCAATTGCCGTCCCTGAGGCCATCGTTTCCACGCAACCCCGGTTGGGGCAGTTGCCCTGGCAGGGGTGGCCGTCAATGTCGACAACCACATGACCGAGTTCCGCCCCGGCCCCGGTGGAGCCACGATATATCTCGCCGCCCACCCAGATCCCGCCGCCGATGCCCGTGCCGAGAGTGAGCAGCAGGGCATGCCGGCTGCCCCGCGCCGCTCCGTAGAGCGCTTCGGCGAGCATGGCCAGATTCCCGTCGTTGTCGACCGCTACCGGCAGGCCCACCGCCTCGCGGAGCAGGTCCCGGACCGGCAGGTCCTCGAGGTCCAGGTTGACCGTGCTGATCACGTGGCCGGTCTGGTGGTCGAGGGTGGCGGGGATCCCGACCCCGACGGATTCGACGGCCGGGCGGGCCGCATGGGCCCTGTTGATTTGCTGCGCAAGCAGGTCCACGACCCTCTCCTGCGAATAACCTCTGGAAGGGACCTCTTCTTTCCAGAGGGCTTCCGGCCGCCCGTCGACCACGCCGACGGCAAGCTTTGTCCCACCCAGGTCCGCCCCGATCGATTCAACTTGCGTCATCAGCCACCATTCTTAACTCTTCATGTCTTCTTCCGGCAACAAGCCTGATCCGGACCGGCCCGAATACCAGGTCTACCGTTCCCGCCGGGGGCTCTTTTCCCGATTCCGGAAGTCCGATCTCGATTCCCTGAGCGGAAAAGAGAAGCGGGCGGCGGATCGCAGAAGGGAGTCCCGGGCCGATCGGCAGGACCTACCTTACGAAGTCCACCGCTCCGGCCCGGGCGCGGGGAGCGGCCGGGGTGGAACTTCCCGCCTGCGGGAGCGTTTCAGGCGGGGTGGCGGCAGAAGTGGCGGTGGCCGACGCTGGCTCAAATGGATCCTGGTGGCCTGTTTCGGCTGGTTTTGCCTCTCGGTCCTTGCCTTTGCCGTTTCCGCCCAGCTCCAATCAATGAAGCTTTCCGGCGATGCCAAGTCGGCCCTTGGTGGCAACCCCTGGCTGCTGACCAAGCCCCAGAACATCCTGATAATCGGCACCGACTCCCGCCCCCCGGACACTCTGGAGCCCGGTGCCGCCCAGGAACAGCGTTGCTACGACCAGCAGGCCGAGGGAGAGGCACCGCATGACGGCTGTGCCGGTGCCCGGGCCGACACCCTGATGGTGGTCCGGGCCGGTGGGGCCAAGTTCAAGAAACTGGGCATCCCCCGGGACAGTTACGCGGCAATCCCTGGCCAGGACTCGCAGAAGATCAATGCCGCCTACGCCTTCGGGGGTGCGGCCCTCCAGATCCAGACGGTCGAAGATTTCCTCGGAATCACGATCGACCATGTGGTGATCCTCAACTTCACGGGTTTCGAGGAGTTCATCGACGCGATCGGCGGCGTCAAGGTTGACGTTCCCGTCCGGCTTTGTGCCGACATCTCCGGCGGCAAGGAGAACGGTGGCTGGTCGATTGACCTGAAGCAGGGCTCGAACACGCTTGACGGCGAAACCGCCCTGGCCTACGCACGGACCCGCAAGCCTAGCCCCTGTCCGGGATCGGGCCCCAGTGCCTACTCGGAGGGCTACGACGACCTTGACCGGGCCGCCGCACAGCAACTGGTGATGAACGGGATCAAACAGCGCCTGACCGACCCGCTCCGGCTGCCGTACAACTTCATCAAGGGACCGATCATCGGCTGGACCGCGCCGAAGGCCTTTGTCTCGGACATGGGCTTCATCACCCTCCCCCAGCTCGCCCTTTCGACCGTCTTCGCCGGCTCCTCCAAGCCGGATGTCCTGGTCCCCTCGGGCAGCGGACCCGGTGGCAGCCTCGAAATCCCCGAGCCGGAACGCCAGCGCGCCGTCAACGAGCTCGAGAGCTGACCGAGGCCGAGCCCGGGCAGCCGCCGGGACTCATACCGGCGGCTTGAGCACCTTAAGGCCGAGCGCCTCGGCCGCATCGCGCTGACGGTCGCCGAAAGTGACGAAGCTAAACCCGCCGGGTAGCTTCGACGCACCGGCCAGATGGATGGCATCCAGCGATCGAAGCCCGTATCCCCGTCCGAGATCAATCGCCCTCGTCAGACAATCAGCGTCAACGGGGACCAAATCGAAGAACTCGAGATCCCGGCTCAGCCTGGTGTCGATGGCGGCAAGGTCGAGCGGATCCTGTTCCCGACTCGCGATGCCGATGGCCGTTTCCGCAGCCAGCAGCGCCGATCCGGCCCAGTGCTGATCCTCCTGCATGATCTGGTCAACCCACTCGGAAAAGGACTCCTGGGAGTAGCGCTTGATCAAGGCCGACGAGTCCAAGACCAACATCAGATGCGCTCC
>JBGAOF010000192.1:0-3970 GCA_044221915.1 Solirubrobacterales bacterium | reverse complement strand
ACACCGGCCCGGTTGGCGGCGAGCTGGGCCCGGAGGTCGGCCCGGCGTTGCCCGGGCTGGCGCATCAGTGCCACCGTTTCGGTGATTGACTGCTGGTCGAGAACCCTTGGCGGTATGACCACGCCCTCCTCGGCCAGGGTTGTCGAATCGGCGGGCATCGACCCGGGGACCGACCCGCCCACGTCGGCGTGGTGAGCCCGGTTCGCGGCGAAACCGATCAGCTCCCCGGACCGGAACGCCGGAGTGACCACGGTTATGTCAGGCAGGTGGGTGCCACCGGCGTACGGATCGTTGAGAAACCAGGAAACCCCTGGGGCATGTGACTTGCCGGCGACGGCCCGGACCGAAGCCGGCATCGAACCGAGATGCACCGGAATGTGTTCGGCCTGCATCACCATCTCGCCCGAGGCGGTGAAGACCGCAGCCGAGCAGTCCTGGCGTTCCTTGATGTTTGCCGAGTGGGCCGAGCGGATCAGGACCGCGCCCATCTCCTCACAGATTGAAGCCAGCGCCCCGGCGGTGATCTGGACCTCGACCGGGTCCGGAACCGGCAGGGGCATGTTCACTCCCAGCGACGGAGATCGATTTTTCCGTCAGGCTGGTAGATGAGGTGGGTGAAGTCAAGCTCCGGGTCGGTATTCGGGAAATCGCTGCGCCGATGGCCGCCGCGGGATTCCTCTCTTCGCAGAGCGGTAGCGCCGATTGCCCGGGCCAGCGGGTAGGGGTCATCGGCCAGCCTGGCGAGCCCGTTTGCGTCACGCAGGGGGCCGGCATGCTGCCAGACCGATTCCCGGGTGGGCGGTTGAGGTGGATCAAAACGCCACTCCGGCAACGCCGGCAGGCGGGCGGACTGTTCGTCGAGCCCGGCGACCGCGGCCCGCTGACCGAAAACGAAACACTCGGTCAGGGAATTCGAAGCCAGGCGGTTGGCCCCATGCAGCCCCGTGCAGGCACATTCACCGGCGGCGTAGAGGCCCGGGATCGAGGTTCTCCCTTCGAGGTCGACCGCGATGCCACCCATCATGTAGTGGGCCCCTGGAGCGACCGGAACGGGCTCCCGCGTGGCGTCGAACCCGGCCTGCTTCAGAAGCTCGAAGGAACTGGGAAAGCGGGCAGGCTCGATCGCGGTGAGGTCAAGCCGAACCGGCTGGCCGCCTTGCACCTCGATCTGCGCGAGGATCGCCGCGGTCACGTCGTCACGGGGGGCCAGTTCATCGGTGAAGCGCTCGCCTTCAAGATCGAGCAAGACAGCCCCCTCACCGCGAATCGCCTCCGTGATTAGCGCGCCATCGAAGTTGGTGCCTGGCGCGGAGAGACAGGTCGGGTGAAACTGGCAGAACTCGAGGTCGGCCAGCTCGGCCCCGGCGGCGCTCGCCAGTACCGGCCCGGCGCCGATCGCGCCCCAGGGGTTCGAGGTCCGCCGCCAGAGCGCAGCCGCACCTCCGCTTGTCATCAGGGTCGCCGGGCTCTCGATCACGCCTTCGCCGGTGATCACTCCGTAGCACCGCTCCCCGTCACTGATCAGGGCAACGGCGGACGTTTCCTCCATCACCTCGATCCGGTCCATGTCCGCAACCATCCGGGCCAGGGCGGAGGTGATCTCGCGGCCAGTCTGGCTGCCGCCGGAATGGATGATTCGACGGTGGCTGTGTCCGCCCTCCAGGGCGAGTGCCAGTGAACCGTCCGGCTCCCGGTCGAAGTTCATCTTGCGGCGGATCAGGTCATCAACGATTCCCGGGCCCTCGGCGGTCAGGGCGGCCACGGCCGAGGGACGGCAGAGGTTCCGTCCCGCCGCGATGGTGTCGTCGTAATGCTGCTGTGGCGAGTCTGCCGGATCCAGCGCAGCGGCCAGCCCGCCCTGGGCGTGGAAGCTCGCACTCTCGGCCAGCGGCTTGCGGGAAACGAGGCAGACCGACCCGCCCTCTTCCGCCGCGCGGAGTGCCGCCCAGAGTCCTGCCGCGCCACCACCGACCACGGTCAGGTCAAAGGTCCAGCCAGCGCTCAATCGTCAGGCCCGGATCCGCATTACCGGGGGCTGTTCCCGGGGCTGTCCTCGCCGCGGGCCAGATCTTCCAGTTCCTGAAGGGTCAAGCCCTCTTCGAGGCCGCGGGCGATCAGGTCGGCTTCGCGATCGATCTTGACTACTTCGGCCGCCTGCTCGGAAAGGCGCCGCCGGTCGAACCGGCCTTCAGAGGCCATCTCCACAGTCATCTGGCCCAGTTCGCCAAGGTTGTTCCTGCGCATGTCGTCCAGCTCCCGCAGGTGATCCTGCATTGCCCGGCGCTCGCGTCCGGTCTGGCCACCGCGGCTGAAAAGAGCCATCAGGCTGTCCCTCCGTCCTTGCTCTCGCAACCACTGGACTGCCGCCTCACGGGCCTCGGCTTCGGTTGCCTTGTTGGCGGACCCGGCCGCCTTGGCAACGTTGGCCTGGGCCTGTCGCTGCGCGTCGGTTGCTGCCACTTCTGCGGCTTCGACCCGGGCTTCGGCGAGCTTGGCGCTCTGCTCGATTTCCTTGAGCCTTGCGGCGGCACGGGTCAGAGCTTCTTCCTTTGAGGCTTTCTCGGAAGCGAGTTCGGCCTCGAGGGCAGCGACCCGGGCGTTCAGCACCGGGTCGGGACCGGCGGCCTGGGCGGCCGGAGATCCGCCCTCGTTCATTTCGGCGGCCAGCGCTGCGTCAGCCTCGATCTCGGCTGTCTGGCCCCGGACCCATTCGGCGGCGGCCTCCCTGCCGGCTGAGGTTTCCCTCAACAGGCGAGCCTCGGCCTGGCTGGCTTTTTCCTCGGCGGCGGCGATCGCCGCGGCTGCTTTCCCGAGGGACTCGTCGAGCTCCTTGCGCCCCCCTTCGACTTCGCGTGTTATTGCGGTCAGCTCGGTTCGGGCATCGGTCTTGAGCGCCGCCTGCGCCGCTTCCAGCGCGGTCTTCGCAACTGTTTCCTTTTCGGTGATCTGCTGATCGAGAATGTCGAGCGGGTCGGTCGGTTCGGGCTTTGCCGGAGCCGGGGCGGGCGGGACCTTGATTGCCGCCGGGTCTTTCCCCTCGCCCGGGGCGACCGGCCCCGGGGGGCCGGGGGCCTTGTCCCGCGCGGACGATTCGTCGGTGGAGGCGGCAGGTGCGGGGGGTCCGGCCGGAGCCACCGGAGCTGTGGCGGAGGGCGTGGGAGCCGTCGCGGAGGGAGTTGGCGCTGTGGCGGATGGAGTTGGCGCGGGTGTGGGAGGTGTGGCGGACGAGGGTGTTGTGGAGGTTGCTGTCGGCGTTGCGGCACCGGCGGCCGGTGCAGCCTGCTTTGCGGCCTCCTTCTCCTGGCGTTCGCGCTCCTTCTTTTCCTTCTTTGCCTGCTTCTTCTCGGCGCGACTCGGCTTTCTCCCGGCGGCCGGTTCCTCCTTCGTGTGCTCGGCGGTGTGCTGGCCAGTCATGTGCTCCGCCGATTCCGGCAGAGAATGCTCGGCCGTGTACTCGCCGGTCGCCGGGTAGGCGTGCTCCGCCGAATCGGGCAGAGAATGCTCGGCCGTGTACTCGCCGGTCGCCGGCAACGAATGTTCGACCGTGTGCTGGCCGGTCTCCGGCAACGAATGTTCGGCTGTGTACTCGCCGGTTGGCAGGCGATGCTCGCCGGTCACCGGGAAGTCGCGTTCTGTCGCCGAAGGACCGCTCGGCTCATTGCCGGCGATCAGTTCTTTCAATTCGGTCTCAACCTCGGCGACCTCGGCCGAACCGCGAGCCAGCAGATCGTCATCCCAGGCGTTCTGGACGTACATCCCGAGAACCAGCTCCCCGAGCGCCTCGCGGCGGTCGAGATGAAGCTCTTCGAGCTGCCTCTGCTTCTTCTTCAGGGCACCCTTCCTCATAAGCTCACCCCATCATTACCTAAGTTGCGATCGGAAACGCGTCCGCCTGTGAAATTTTCCCCGTTCGCAACCGGGGGATCTCCGTCTGTCCCGAGCAGATCCCGGTATGCGAAGGCGACCCGGT
>JBGAOF010000191.1:0-3986 GCA_044221915.1 Solirubrobacterales bacterium | reverse complement strand
GCACGACCTCGTCGCCGGTGAACCGCGCCGACAGCTGCGGCCAGAGAGCGACGGCGAGCAGCGCCAGACTGGTCAGCACCACCCCCGCGACGCGTGCGAGGTGCCCGGTTCGGCTGCGCCCCGTCGGGGGCACCGGCTGCGCCGGATCTGGCAGGCCGCCGCCGCGGCCACGGTTGCCCTCTGGCTGATCTGGCTGCCCAACCAGTACGACCTGCTGAAGACCGTGGACCGCGACCTCAGCGATCAGGCCCTGGTCGAACGCGACCTTGAGGCGCTGGTGGATAGCGGGGCTTTCAACCCGCCGACCGGGCTGGATTTGCCGGGTGGAGCGTCGTCCGGGGCCCCGGCAACCTCGGCCGGAACATCCGTCAAGGATTGCCTGCCGATCTCGGTGCCAAACCATCGGGCCGTCCCGCGCCTCGCCTTCTGGCTCGACATCCGGCCTTCCGATGTCGTTTCGATTGCCGCCACCGATCAGCAGCCGGGGACCGGCTTCTTCCTCGCTCCCGCCCGCCGGTTCACGGTCGAGAACTTCATCCTCGACCCGGGCGAGCCGGGCCGCGCGCTGACCAGGCCCCCGGCCGGCTTTTCCGAGGTCGCCCGCAACCGCTCCTGGGTTCTCTACACGAGCTGCCTCGCCGGCTGATCCACGATGTGGTGGAAGGGAATCAGGATCGCGGCCGTCGTCAGCGCGGTAGTGGTCACCCTGGCCTTCCTGGCTCTGCTGGTGGCGGTGACGAGGCCGGCGATTCTGTGGGGGGTCACCGGGGAAAGCCTGGCTGCTTCAATCGGTGAGGGTGTCTGCCACGTGAGCGCCGACGGGGAATGGGTCTGCGAGCCCGGCACCGGCAAGGTGTACCGGGTCGATGTTGACTGGATGGGCTGCTGGCAGGCCGAGCGTCCCGCCCCGCGCCAGTCCGGCTGCATCGAGCTCGGCGACATCATCACCCTCGACTGAGCCCCCGCGCGGGCCAAAACCCACGGTTACCCACAAATGATGTGGGTAACCGTGGGTTTTGTGGAGACGCACGCCCGGGCCGGGGCCCGCCGACCAGCCGCCGCAGTCGCGCCCTGGCCCGCCGGCCAGCCGCCGCAGCCACGCCCTGGCCGGACAAGTAAGAAAACGGACCGTGCAGCCGCCTTCGAAACGAAGTCACCAGGCGTGTCCGTCGAGTTCGGCTCGGGTTAGGCTGACCCGCGGCACCCGTAGTTTCCGCTTAAGGCTGCTTCCTTCCGGACCTGACCTGGTTCACGGGCTTGCGTCGCGCGGGACCTGACCGTCAACACCTCCCTCGGTGTACTGACCCTGGTGGCCAGCCCCTCGGTACGGCATTCGGCCTTGCTAAAGCGGATTGCAAGTGACAGGGCACCGCTGACTCCCCGCCTAGCACGGTCCAGCCGGAACCATACCGTTTGAGGCGCAGGGATGCCGGGCATTCGTCCGTGGATGGCCGTCCGCCGAGCCGGTAAAGTCGGCCCATGCCAACCTCCAGTGAAGTCCGGTTCAAGAGCGAGGGCGAGGATTGCGCCGCAACCCTGACCTTGCCCGACACGGTTGCTGAAGGCAGCGGCCAGCCGGCGGTTGTGCTGGCCCACGGTTTCACCGCCACCCGAAAGGATGGCCTGGCCGCCTTCGCCGAACGCTTCGCCAGTGAGGGTTTTGCAGCACTCACCTTCGATTACCGCGGCTTCGGCGACAGCGCCGGGAGCGAACGCCAAGTGCTCTCGATCAAACGCGAACTTGAGGACGTGAAGGCGGCGATCGCTTTCCTCCAGGCCCAGGACGGGATCGACCCGGACCGGATCGCCCTTTGGGGTTCGTCGCTCGGCGGGGGCCTCACCTTCGAGACTGCGGCCGTGAATCCCGCGGTCACCTGCGCGATCGCTCAGGTTCCTTTCGCCGACGGGTTCTCGCAGCTCGGGGCCCAGCCGATGCTGATCGCCGCCCGGCTTTCGGCCAGGTCGATCAAGGACAAGCTTGCTGCCTGGTTGGGCAGAACCCGGGTGATGGTCCCCGCCGCCGGCCCGCCCGGCACCCTGGCCGCGATGACCAGTGCCGATGCCCTGCCCGGCTTCCAGTCGATCACCCCGCCGGATTCCCGCCACGAAAACCGGGTTTCGGCCGGGGTCATCCTCGACATTCTCCGGTGGCGCCCGGGCCGCCGGGCCAGCCAGATCCGGTGCCCGCTGCTCGTCCAGGTGGGAGACAGGGATATCGATACTCCGCCCGCGCCGGCGATCAGCGCGGCCGGATCGGCGCCGAAGGGGGAAATCCGGCATTACGACTGCGGGCACTTCAGCGTTTACAACCCGCCCTGGATGGAGAAGGTGGTTTCCGACCAGGTTGATTTCCTCAAACGCAACCTCTGAGTTACGCGGTGGCTGCCCGGTTTGCCGCTGGAAGCCGAGGGAGAATAGGGGCGATGACCGAACTGGTTCAGGAAGAACTTGTCCTGGGGCGAAACAGACTGGGAATGAGGCGAACCCCCGGGCGAGGGGATCCGGTTGTGATGCTGCATGGCCTGATGGACAGCGCCGCCGGCTGGGATCGCTTCGCGGAGTCCCTTTCAAGGCCGACCTTCGCCTTTGATCTGCCGGGGTTTGGCGAAAGCTCAGCCGTGGGGAACAGACTTGAGGATTGGCGGAAGCAATTCAACTGGGCCCTGAAGAAACTGGATGTTTCGGGGTGTTTTCTGGTCGGTCACTCTCTGGGCGGCGCGGTGGCCAGTGCGATCGCCGGTGGACGGCCACAGAAGACGAGGGGCCTGCTCCTGATCGCACCAGCCGGATTCGGTCCGGTCCCGCTCGCCCAGTTTCTCGGGCGCCCGGAGGTCGAATTCGTTCTCGGTCGGACCGCACCGGGGGCAATGGGCTTCCGGCCGCTGGTCAAGGAGGCCTACCGGCGCCTTTTCACCAACAATGTGGCCCTGGAGGAACCGCTACTTGAGCGCCTGGTCACCACCAGGGTGACGATGGTCCCGGGGATACGCCAGGGCATGAGCATTCTCCGGCGCTATTCGAAGGAGCCGTTTCGGGAGATCCCTTACGACGGTCCGGTTGCCGCCCTGATGGGCGAACGGGACCGGCTCGTTCCGCTCGGCCGGACCCTCAGGGGAATCCACCGGGTCTTTCCCCAGACCGACGAGACGATCCTTGAGGACATCGGCCACCACCCTCAGGCGGAATGTCCGGAGGCAACCCTGGACTGGATCGCCCGGCACACCGACTCCCGGATCCGGGAAGGCATCGCCCTCAGCGCCACGCCGAACTAGGAGGCGGGACCAAACTCTGCGAACCAAGAGGTGTGGCCAGGCTCTGCGAACCAGGAGGCGTGGCCAGACCCCGTCATCGGCATCGGGCCGTGCGGGGGCCGTGGCTGCCGCCCGGCCTTGCTCCGCCGGCTGCGACACCCGATTACAATGCCCCTTTCCCGGGCGCGTAGCTCAGCGGGAGAGCGCTCGCTTCACACGCGAGAGGTCGCTGGTTCGAAACCAGCCGTGCCCATGTTCTATCCGGTGGAGGCAAGGGACCGCTTCGAGAGAACGGCGCTCCAATGTTCAGGCCCAGATGCTGGCGATCGGTACAGCCGTGATCTTTTTGTCGAGCTGATAAGGACGAGGCCCGGTGTGGAAAACAATTCCCGCGATGAAGCGGTCTCCTACTTCGTCCCTCAACCAAGCCAGATGGCGTGCGTCTGAGCGATCAGGGGCAGCACTGGCATTGACTTCGATGCCAATCAATTTCTCGCCAGCAAGCTCGACGAGAAGGTCGATCTCCTGACGGCCACCTTTGGTACGCAGGTGATAAAGCCGCGGACGTGACTTCGCAACCGCCAGTTCGGGCCGGAGCTGAGCCGCAACGAATGTGTCCAGAATCCGGGCGATCATGTTGCCGTCGGCCATGACTGCCAGTGTGTCCATCCTGAGCGAGGCAGCAACCAGACTTGGGTCGATCACGTAGCGCTTCGGTTGGCCCGTGAGCCGCTT
>JBGAOF010000190.1:0-3994 GCA_044221915.1 Solirubrobacterales bacterium | reverse complement strand
TGAAGGAGGGCCTGGTCGCGAGCAGGGAGGCGATCTGACCGCCAGCCGAATCGCCGCCAAGCACCAGGCGCCGCGGATCGCCACCGTAACCGGCGATGTGATCGTTTATCCAGCCCAGGGCCCGAGCGCTGTCCTGGTGGTGAACCGGAAACCGGATTCGGTGCGATGCCATCGCACCGGGGCCTGAAAGCAGCGGGGAAAGCCGGTAGTTGATCGAGACGAAGATGAATCCGGCCCGGATCATCGCCCGCGCCTTGTCGGCCATGGTGGTGCTGTTCTTGTCGTTCATGAACCAGCCTCCGCCGTGGATCCAGACGAACACCGGCCGTGGGGTGTCGGCCTCATCCGTCGGGACGTAGATATCGAGGAGGTTGGATGTGGGCTGTTCGTTGGCTGGCCCGTAGGGCAGGTCCCTTTTCACGGTGAAGGGCGACGCCGCCCTGGCGATACCGGGCAGCAGCAGGGCCGCGACAAGAGCCGCGAGCAGCGCCAGACCACGAAAGCTCCCAATCCCCACCGGGTTCACAGGTCGCATTGTAGATGGCCTACCGGTGCCAGGTCGATGCCGCCGGAAGAACCTTGAACCTGAAGGCAGCAGTCGGCCCTGGCCGGCCGGCCGGGTCGATCAGCCGGGCCTTCAGCAGGTGTCGCCCCTCTCCGGCCGCGACCCTCAGGCCTGATGCGCAGTTCACCGGGGCTTCGCTGTCAATCCGGCAGATCGCGAGGGCATTTCCGGGCCGGACCCTGACCCTGAGATGCACCCGGGCGAGGTTCCGGCCTCCCGGCAGCCGAAAGGCCTTCCGGCCCCGCACCACGATCCGTGCCTGATGCCGGGAAGAGACCCAACGGGCAAAGCGGAAAGCCCTTGCGGTGACATTCCGGTCCAGGCGGGCATGGCCGAAATCATGGTTGATCGCGCGGTGACCGAGATTCACGTCCCAGTTGGCGAGACCAGGCAATTGACCCAGCTTCCGGGCCATCTGGCGGGCCTCGTCAGCTCGTGCTTTCACTCGGGCAGAGGCGACAATGAAGAAAGGAGGGTCCTGACGGTCGGCGTGAGTCAGGGGTGATGCCGCCCGGATGATCTTTTCGAAGTCAGCTTCCCAGGGCGCGGCGAAAGCGTTCCAGACCATTGTCTGGTAGGTGCTCCTGGTTCCTTCACGGGATCCCCCGGGCTCAGATGCGATGCGATCGAGATCGAGTCCAACCGGATCGAGCGCGATTACGCCCCGAATCCGCTCCGGGTCCATGCCGGCATTCCGAATGAACCGTGGATTTGTTCCCAGCAGAGAGACGATCTGAGCCCCGGCCGAGTGGCCGAGAAGGATCACCCGCCGGGGGTCACCGCCGAACCTTCTCGCCCGGCCGTCAAGCCAGGCGACAGCCCGCGCGACATCGTTCACCGCGGCCGGGTGCCTGACCCTGTGGGGCGCGTAACTCAGGGCGGTTCCGACCCCGGGCGAACGACGGTAATTGACCGACGCGAAAATGAAGCCGCGCCGGACGAAAGCCCTTGCTTTCGCCTTGACAACGTTCACCTTGCTGCCCTGAAACCAGCCTCCGCCATGCACCCAGATCGCGATCGGCCGGGGACCTGCCGCGTGGTTTCGCGGCGTGTAGATGTCAAGCAGGTTTTCGGACGGGCCACCGAGCGCGGGTGAGTACTCGCGATTCTCGTAAAGCAGGTAGGACCCGTTGTCGACCGGGCCCGCTACAGCGGCCGAACCGAAACACGGCAGGATCAGGCATGCGAGGGCAAACGGCAGCGCAAGGCGCTGCCGTTTCCCGCCTTTTGACTGAGGGAAACCGAACGGCATCCGGCCAAGGCTACGCGATGGCTGGCGCCTCCGGCAGTTGTTCAATGGCCCGGTCCAGATCTTCCTGCGAGAGCTCGAGGTCGGTCAGCTCGCCGGCCAGGTAGGCGCTGTAGGCGGACATGTCGAAGTGCCCGTGACCGGAGAGTCCAAGCAGGATCACCCGCTCCTCCCCGGCTTCCTTTGCAGCCTGGGCTTCCTCGATTGTCGCCCGGATGGCATGGGCGGGCTCCGGTCCGGGGATGATCCCTTCGGTGCGGGCAAACAGCAGGGCCGCTTCAAAGGCGGGCCCCTGCGCGACGGCGGTCGCCTCGACCAGCCCTTCGTGGACGAAAGCGCAGAGGCTGGGGGCATCGCCGTGGTAGCGCAGCCCCCCCGCGTGGACCGGTGCCGGCACGAAATCGTGGCCGAGCGTGTACATCGGCATCAGCGGTGTCATACCGACCGTGTCGCCGAAATCGTAGGCGTACTTGCCCCGGGTCAGGGTCGGGCAGGCGGCGGGTTCAGCGCCGAGGAAGCGGGTGGTCTTGCCCTCCCGGATGTTCTTCCTCAGGAAGGGGTTGATCAGCCCCGCGAAGTTGGAGCCGCCGCCGACGCAGCCGACCACTACATCGGGGTACTCGCCGGCCATCTCGAGAGCCGAGATTGCCTCCTGGCCGATCACCGTCTGGTGGAGACAGACATGGTTCAGCACCGAACCCAGCGAATAGTTGGTGTCAGCGGAGCCGGCCGCGACCTCGACGGCTTCCGAAATCGCGATGCCAAGGCTGCCGCTCGCATGCTCGGCCTGGGACCGGCCGGCCTCGGTCAGGTTCGAGGGGCTGCGGTGGACGGTCGCCCCCCAGGTCTCGATCATCGCCCGGCGGTAAGGCTTCTGATCGTAGGAGACGCCAACCATGAAGACCTCGCATTCGATCCCGAACCACTGGCAGGCGAGCGAGAGAGCGGAGCCCCATTGGCCAGCGCCGGTTTCGGTGGCGAGCTTTCTGGTCCCGGCCTCACGGTTGTAATAGGCCTGTGCGACCGCCGAGTTCAGCTTGTGGGAACCGGCGGGGGAAGTACCTTCGTACTTGTAGTAGATGTGGGCCGGGGTGTCGAGCGCCTTCTCGAGGCGGGTCGCGCGGATCAGCGGGGTCGGCCGCCAGAGCTTGTACGCCTCCCGCACCTCCTCCGGGATCTCGATCGTCTCTTCCGGCGACATCTCCTGCTCGATCAGGGACATCGGGAAGATCGCGGAGAGGTCGTCGGGTCCGGCCGGCTGCCCGGTCGCCGGGCTGAGTGGCGGCAGGGGCTCGCCGGGAGCGTCGGCCATGATGTTGATCCAGCTGGTCGGGATCGCGGACTCGGGCAGCAGGTACTTCTTGGTCTCCTCGCTCATGCCGACATCTTAGGTCGACCGGCTCCGCTCCGCCTCCAAGGTGAATCGAGAAGGCAGTTGGAGGCAATTATTGCCCACTTCTGCCTGCTCGATTTTCCGCAGCCGGCCGAGGCCACGGGGAAGTCAGGCGAGGGCTTCAATCAGGGTGGTTACCCGTTCCATGCCCGGACCCACCGCGGCCACAACGTCGTCCATCCTGAGCTCTTCGGTGGATATTCCGGCCGCAAGGTTCCCGACCGGACAGACCGCCGCGTAGTCAAGGCCTGCCTCCCGGGCAAGGACGGCTTCCGGCATGCCGGTCATGCCGACGATTGAACAACCGTCGGCGGCCAGACGGCGAACTTCGGCGGCGGTTTCGAAGCGCGGACCCTGCACTGCGGCGTAGGTGCCTCCGTCGACAAATTCGATCCCGAGCCGGTCGAGAGCGCCGGTGACGCTGCTTCTCCAAGCCGGCGAATAGGGGTCGGTGAAGTCAACGTGGGTCACCGGGCCGCCTTCACTCTGAAAGGTCGCCTCCCTGCCCCAGGTGTAATCGATCAGCTGGTCGGGGACCACCAGCGCCCCGCGTACGCAGGCCGCCCCGATCCCGCCGACGCTTCCGACCGCGAGTATCCGGTCGGCACCCGCCGCTTTCAGGGCATGGAGGTTCGCTCGATAGTTGATCCGGTGCGGGGCGATCTTGTGGCCGGCCCCATGTCGGGCGAGGAAGGCGACCCCGTTCCCGATGCTGGCGGTCTCGACAGGGCCCGAGGCCGGGCCCCAGGGGGTTTCGGCGGGGCCGGATGAGGCCGGGCCCCAGGGG
>JBGAOF010000018.1:0-17083 GCA_044221915.1 Solirubrobacterales bacterium | reverse complement strand
GGCGCAGCTCCGGCGGGATGACCGGCACGGCCTCGAGGACCATCATCTCGGGCTTGTTCTCCGAGTTCAGGAACGCGGAGAGCACCTTGAGGCGCTTGACGGCGCGGGCCTGCTTCTGCCCCTTGGCAGTGTTGATCTGATCCTCTAGTTCCTCGCAGGTCGCTTCAAGGTCGATCTGTTCCAGCAGGTCGCGCACCGACTCCGCGCCCATTCCGCCACGGAAGTACTCGCCCCAGCCGAACGGACTGCCGAAGCGGTCCTTGAGCTCACGGAAGACGGTCTCGTCGTTGATTACATCCTTCGGCTTCATGGTCTGGAAGATCTTCCAGACCTCCTGCAGCCGTTCGATTGCCTCTTCGATGTAGGCATCGGTGTCGTTGATCTCGGCCTCGAAATTCTTGGTGAGTTCCTTGATCTGCTTGGCGCGGTCGTCGTCGCTCAGCTTGCGCAGCTGGGCGGCGGTCAGGCCGAGCGCGTCGGCCCAGAGATGGTCGTCGTCCGTGAACTTGGTCTGGGTGCCGTCCTCCAGATACCTGGTGCGGCGCTTCAGCGATTCGTCAAGCTCCTGGGTGGCAGACTGCCGCTCCGATTCGTACTCGGCGATCACCTGCTCGACTTCCTTCTCGAGCGTGCCCATGTCCTTGGCCCGGGCCTCTTCATCAACCCAGGTCACCATGGACGCAGCGAAGTAGAGGACCTTCTCAAGTTCCTTGGGCGCCATGTCGATCAGGTAGCCGATCCGCGAGGGCACACCCTTGAAGAACCAGATGTGCGAAACGGGGGCGGCCAGATCGATGTGGGCCATGCGCTCACGGCGAACCTTCGAACGGGTTACTTCAACTCCGCAGCGCTCACAGACGATGCCCTTGTAACGGACCCGCTTGTACTTGCCGCAGTAGCACTCCCAGTCCTTCGTCGGACCGAAGATCCGCTCGCAGAACAGACCGTCCTTTTCCGGCTTCAGGGTCCGGTAGTTGATGGTCTCGGGCTTGAGTACTTCACCCCAGCTCCAGGACCGGACCTTCTTCGACGAGGCGAGGCCGATCTCGATCGCGTCGAAATTGTTGATGTCAATCACGTTACTCATCAGTTAGCACCTGCTTCCTCGGCGTCACCGGCACCATCGGTGGCGGCATCACCGCCCTCCTGTGTGAGGGTTTCATCTGCTGCGCCGTCCGAGCTGAGCTCGGTCAGATCCATTCCGAGATCCTGGGCGGCCTGCAGCAGGTCGTCCTCTTCTTCGGCCAGTTCGCCGACGCCTTCCTCCGACACCACATTGGCGTCCAGCGAAAGTGCCTGCATTTCCTTCAACAGGACCTTGAACGACTCGGGAATCGACGGTTCGGGGATGTTCTCGCCCTTGACGATCGACTCGTATGCCTTGACCCGGCCAACCGTGTCGTCGGACTTGACGGTGAGCATCTCCTGGAGCGTGTAGGCGGCACCATAGGCTTCCAGCGCCCAGACTTCCATCTCGCCGAACCGCTGGCCACCGAACTGCGCCTTGCCACCCAGCGGCTGCTGCGTGACCAGCGAGTAGGGGCCGGTTGAACGGGCGTGGATCTTGTCGTCAACCAGGTGATGCAGTTTGAGGATGTACATGTAGCCGACCGTGACCTTGCCCTCGTAGGGCTCGCCGGTGCGGCCGTTGAAGAGCTGGACCGTGCCGGAGCAACGGGCACCGGGACGCTCTTCGAGATCGACGTTCATGTCGATTCCGCGCGGCTCGCCGTGTTCACGGGACCATTCGACGAGGGCGTTGTCCACATCCTCGACCGAGGCACCGTCAAAGACCGGAGTCGACACGTAAACCCGGTCGCGGGTTTCGGCCCGGTTCCTGTAGGCCTCCGAGCCGTCGTCGTACCAGCCGTTGCCGGCCACCCATCCGAGGTGGGTCTCCATGATCTGGCCGATGTTCATTCGGCTGGGGACACCGAGCGGATTGAGGATCACGTCAACCGGCGTACCGTCGGCCAGGTGCGGCATGTCCTCTTCGGGCACGATCTTCGAGATCACGCCCTTGTTGCCGTGGCGGCCGGCCAGCTTGTCGCCTTCCGAGATCTTGCGCTTGGTGGCGACGTAGACCCGGACGAGGTCATTGACCCCGGCCGGCAGGTCGTCGCCGTCATCGCGACTGAAGGTGAGTACGTCGATCACGACGCCACCTTCACCGTGCGGGACCTTGAGCGAAGTGTCGCGGACCTCCCGGGCCTTCTCCTTGAAGATCGCCCGGATCAGTTTTTCTTCGGCCGTCAGTTCGGTTTCGCCCTTCGGGGTGACCTTGCCGACCAGGAGGTCGCCGGAGGTTACTTCGGCGCCCACGCGGACGATGCCGCGCTCGTCAAGGTTCCGCAGGCTCTCCTCGGAACGGTTGGGGATGTCACGGGTGATTTCCTCGTCGCCCAGCTTGGTGTTACGGGCGTCGATCTCGTATTCCTCGATGTGAATCGAGGTCAGCTCGTCGTCCTTGACCAGACGCTCCGAAAGGATGATCGCGTCCTCGAAGTTGTAACCCTCCCAGGACATGAAGGCGACCAGGCAGTTCTTGCCCAGCGCGATCTCGCCACCGCCGGTTGAGGAGCCGTCGGCCAGGACATCGCCCTTCTTGACCTTGTCGCCGGTGCCGACGATCGGCCGCTGGTGGATCAGGGTCCCCTGGTTTGAACGCATGAACTTGAACAGCGGGTACTTCTCGGTGCCGCCCTTGTGCTTGAGCTCGATGGTCTCGGAGTCCACGTAAGTGATCTCGCCGTCCTGGCCGGCCAGGATCACGTCGCCGGTGTCAACCGCAGCGCGGCGCTCCATGCCGGTGCCGATCAGCGGCGGGTCGGGACGCAAGAGGGGTACGGCCTGACGCTGCATGTTCGAGCCCATCAGGGCACGGTTGGCGTCGTCGTGCTCGAGGAAGGGGATCAGGGCGGTCGCAACCGACCAGATCTGGGTCGGCGAGACGTCCATCAGGTCGACCTCGTTCGGCTCGGCGTTCACCCAGTCACCTTCGCCTGCCCGGCAGAAGACCAGGGGGCCGGCCAGCTTGCCGGTTTTCGGGTTGATCTCGGCGTTCGCCTGGGCGATCACCTTGTTCTCCTCCTGGGTCGCGTCGAGGTGGACCACCTGATCGGTGACCTTGCCCTTCTCGACCACCCGGTAAGGCGTGGTGACAAAGCCGTGCTCGGAGATCTCGGCGTAGGAAGCCAGAGAGCCCATCAGGCCGATGTTCGGACCTTCCGGAGTCTCGATCGGACACATCCGGCCGTAGTGGGTCGGGTGGACGTCGCGCACCTCGATCGGGGCCCGCTCACGGGTGAGGCCACCGGCACCGAGCGCCGAAAGGCGACGGCGGTGGGTCAGCCCGGCCAGCGAGTTGTTCTGGTCCATGAAATGGGAAAGCTGCGAGGAGCCGAAGAACTCCTTCAGCGCCGCGACGACCGGACGAATGTTGATGATGGTCTGCGGAGTGATCGCGTCGGAGTCTTCGGTGGTGAGGCGCTCCCTGACGACCCGTTCCATGCGGTAGAGACCGATCCGGAAGTGCTCCTGGATCAGCTCCCCGACCGTCCGCAGCCGGCGGTTGCCGAAATGCTCGTACTCGTCGAGGTGATCGGAGACGTTCTCGCGCGGATAGGTCAGGGCCTCGGCCGCGTAGTCCTTGATCGGGTTTTCCTCGTCGATTTCCTCGGGGATGCCGAGCAGCTTCGGCAGGCTGACCAGTTCCTTGATCAGGGCGATGATGTCCTCGTGGGTGAGCACCCGGTTGTCGAGGTCAATGTCGAGGCCGAGCCGGGCGTTCAGCTTGTAGCGGCCGACCCGCGTGAGGTCGTAACGCTTGGGATCAAAGAAAAGCTGCTCAAGCAGGCTGCGGGCGGCGTCAACCGAAGGTGGTTCGCCGGGGCGCTGCTTCTTGAACAGTTCGATCAGGGCGCCTTCCTCGGTGATCGTCGCTTCGGTATCGGCAGCGATCGTGTGCTGGATGTAGATCGAGTTGTCGAAGAGGTCGAGGATCTGCTCGTTGCTTACGTACCCCATCGAGCGGAGCAGGACGGTGATCGGCAGCTTGCGCTTACGGTCGATCCGGACGTAGACGCGCCCCTTCTTGTCAATCTCGAGTTCAAGCCAGGAGCCCCGGGCCGGCATCAGGTTCGCCGTGAAAATCTGCTTCTCCGCATCCTTCGGCGCCATCACGTAGGCGCCGGGAGAACGGACAAGCTGGGTCACGACGACACGTTCGGTGCCGTTGATGATGAAAGTTCCCCGTTCGGTCATCCAGGGGAAGTCGCCCATGAATACCGTCTGCTCGCGGATCTCGCCGGTTTCCCGGTTCTGAAACGAAACCGTGACGTTGAGCGGTCGCGAATAGGTGAGGTCGCGCTCGCGGCATTCCTCGAGCGTGTGGGCAGGATCGTCGAATTCGAACTCGCCGAAAACGATGGCGAGATTTCCGGTGTAATCCTCGATCGGCGAAACATCATCGATCGTCTCCCTCAGCATGCCGTTTTCGGGATCGGTGAGATCCTCAAACGAGCGACGCTGGATGTCGATCAGATGTGGGGCTTCGAGGGGGGTTTCGAGTCGGGAGAAACTCCTGCGGACAACGGGGGCAGAGATCGGGCGTGCCAAGGTTGGCAACTCCTCAAGGGGTCAGAGATTCACGTGATTAGGACGCGGAAGCGGTGCAAATCGGCCGAAACTTCGCGCAACGACAGACAATAGCACAGCTAGCACGGCCTTCGGACGCTTTCCGGGCGGACCAGCCTCCGGCCCGCCCCCGAAATCAGCCGGCGACGGTGAGCTTCACCTGCCGGCTGACCGTACGGCTCTTGCCGTTGTCGGAGCTGACCTTGATCTTCAGCTTGATTCTGGCCGAACCGGCACCGGCGATCCGGCTGCGGACCTGCGGCGAGGTGATCAGTGATGCTTTGGTCTTCTTGCTGAAGTGTGTGCGGATCACCTTGACCCCCAGGGCGAGCCGGCGTCCACCGGCCTTGACGTACACACGCTTTGGTGCCTTGACCAGGCAGCGGCCCTCGGGGCAGTTGATATCGGCCAGTGGTGCGACCCCGTCACGGTCAAGCTTGACCTTCTTGCGAATCTTGATCGTCGGGACAAGACCGAGCAGCGGCGGGTTCACGACATCCCAGCTGAAGACCAGTTCCGGACCGGCGTTGCCCATCTGGTCGGTCGCCTGAACCGTGAACTCATGTGAGCCAAGCTCGAAGTTTTCGAGGGTGACGACGGGCGCACAGGAACCCCAGTCGCCTCCGTCGACCCTGCACCTGAACGTCGCCTCGGAATCCGTCGAGGTGAAGTTGAACCGTGCGGTGCGGTCGGTGGTCGATGGCGCCGGCGTCTCGGTGAAGCTACTCGTCGGGCCGGTCGCATCAACTGTCCACTGGCGCCGGTCGCTGCCGGTGTTCCCGGCCTGGTCGATCGAACGAATCTGAACCTCATGGTCGCCATCGGCGAGTCCCTCGATGTTCAGCGTGCCCGCGCAGGCCTGCCAGGGACCGGAGTCAACGCTGCATTCGGTGGTGGCCCCGAGATCGTCGTTGCTGATGCCGAAGGCGGCGGCCGCGGCATTGACGGTTCCGCTTGGCCCGCCAGTAAGACGGACATCCGGCGCGATGGTGTCAACCACCCAGGTAGCGCTGGCGGGGCTGCCGGTCGGACCACCGGGCAGGCTCGCTCTCACTTCTGCGGTATGGCTGCCCTCGGTCAGGCCGGTGAAGGCAGCGGGGCTGTGGCAGGTCCCCCAACTGCCACCGTCAATCCGGCATTCGAAACCGGCTGTCGGGACATCCGAGGAGAAAGTGAGTGCGGCGGTCGCCGATCCGGAAAGGGCCGGGGGCTGGCCGTTCAGGGTGCTAACCGGGGCCGCGGCCAGAATCGTCCATTCGAAGCTGGCTGAGTCAACGACCTGGTCAAGCGAATCGAGCGCCTCGACCAGGAAGGTGTGGTCGCCTGCCGCGAGGCCACTGTAGGCGGCCGGTGCCGTGCATGCTGCGGGTGGATCGGAGTCGATTGTGCAGCGGAAGTGGAAGCCGGGCTTGCTCACCGAGAACCCGAAGCTGGCCCCGGTCTGGTTGGTCAAGGCATCCGGGGTGCTGTCGAGACTGACTCTCGGCACAACGGTGTCGACGGTCCAGCTGGCCGCGGCGACAGGGCCGGGTCCGGCTCCGTGCCCGACTGCGCGGACCTCGAAGTTGTGGCTGCCGTCGGCCAGCTGATCGAAACTGATTCCGCTGGTGCAGGTGCCCCAGGCGCTCCCGTCGAACCGGCATTCGAAAAATGCGTTCGGATTGGCCGTTTCGAATTCGAAGGCGGCGTTGATGAAGGTCGTCGGGTCTTCGGGCCCGGATGTGATCGTTGCCACGGGCGGGGTTGTCTCGACGATCCAGTTGTAGGCGGTCGGGTTGCTCACATGACCAACTGCGTCGGTCACCCGGACCTCGAAGTTGTGGCCGCTCTCGGTCAGGCTGTTGAGTTGATGCGGGCTGGTGCAGGCCGCCCAGTCGTTGCTGTCAGTCGAGTCGAGCCGGCATTCAGCGGTCGTGCCGGCCTCATCGGTCACGAAGCTGAACGAGGGGTCTGCCGTTCCGCTGATCGGTGCGGGGGTGCCGGTGAACTGAACCTGCGGGGTGATTGTGTCCACGGTCCAGGTGGCGGATACCGCCGGCCCGGTGCCCTGATCCAGTTCCACTGCCCGGACTTCAAGAGTATGGGATCCGTCAGCGAGGCCGGTGTAGGACTGCGGTGACGAACAGGCCGCCCAGTCGCCGGGATTCGCGGAGTCCAGCCGACACTCGAAGGTGGAGCCGACCAGGTCAGATGTGAACTGGAAACTTGCGGAACTGTCAGCTGTCGGGTTGGCGGGTCCGCTGTTGATCGATGCATTGGGCTTCGTTGTGGCGATGTGCCAGGTGTGGGAATCGGTGTTGCCCGTATTTCCGGCCGGGTCGGTCGCCCGAACCTCGAAGCTGTGTTCGCCGTCCTCCAGTCCCGCGTAGGCGACCGGTGAGGTACAGGCCTCCCAGGGGCCCCCGTTGATCGCGTCGAGGCGACAATCGAAGGTCACCCCTGCCTCGTTCGCCGAGAACTCGAAGCTGGCTCGGACGCTGTTGTTGTTGAGCGGTGGCGCCACGTCGATGGTCGTAACCGGGGCGGTCTGGTCGACCGTCCACGCATGGCTGACCGTACCCGCGTTTCCGACCTGGTCGGTGGCACGGATGTCGAGGTGGTGGCTGCCTTCGGTGAGTCCGGCCAGATGATGGGGACTGGAGCAGGTGGCCCAGTCGTTCACGTTGACCGAATCGAGCCGGCATTCGATGGTGGCACCGGGGTCGTTCACGGTGAATTCGAACCCTGCCTCGGCGGAGGCGGTTACCGCTGGTGGTGCCTGGGTGATGCTGATGGACGGGGCGGTTGAATCGAC
This sequence comes from Solirubrobacterales bacterium, assembly GCA_044221915.1. Taxonomy (GTDB): domain Bacteria; phylum Actinomycetota; class Thermoleophilia; order Solirubrobacterales; family 70-9; genus 67-14. The sequence goes on along the minus strand of JBGAOF010000018.1, from coordinate 9,654 downwards.
TGTCCAGTTCCGGGCTGCCGGGGTCGGATCGGTGGTGCCACCGAGATCGCTGGCCCGAACCTCGAACTTATGCGAACCGTCGGCGAGGCCGGTGTAGGCCCGCGGTGAGGTACAGGCGGCCCAGTCAGCTTCCTGGTTGGAGTCGAGCCGGCAATCGAAGCTGGCCTCGGGCTCGTTCGCCGTGAAATCAAAGCTCGGATCCTGGCTGGCTACGGTGGATCCTTCCGCCGGGCCACCGGTGATCGTCGTTCCGGGGGCCGTGTGATCGGCCTGCCAGTTCGGATAGAAGTCGCTGTTGCCGGTCACCGGGGTGGTCGCCCCGCCGCTGGCCGCAACCAGTCCGATGCCGCCCCCCTCGAAAGCGATCTGGTTGCCTTCCGGAGCATAGGCGGCCCTCTGCTTGTCGCCGGTCGAGTTGGTCAGCCGGGTCACCGTGCTGCCGTCGGTTGCCATTGTGTAGATCTCGAACCGGCCGTCGTTTTCGTTGCTATCGAAAGCGATCAGGCTGCCGTCCGGGGAGAAGGACGGCCGGCCGTCGTTGATCGTGTTCACGTTGTTGGTGAGGTTGGTCTGGTCTTGACCATCCGCATCCATCAGGAAGACTTCGTTGCCGAAGCCGACCCCGGCACCGGAGGTGTAACGCTGGAACGCGATACTGGTGCCGTCCGGAGAGAATTCGGGGTTGAAATCGGAAGCGGCGTTGCCGGAAAGGTTGACGGGGTTGCCGCCGTCATCGGAGTCGATCAGGAAAATCTCGTTGTTGGAACCGATATCGCGCCGGATCGCCAGCCGGGTGCCGTCCGGTGACCAGGCCGGGTCCATGTCATCGCCGGTATTGCTGGTGATGCGGGTCTGGTTGGAGCCGTCGGCATCCATCACGTAGATTTCCCGGTCGCCGCCATCCCGGTCGCTAACGAAGGCGATCCTGGTGCCGTCCGGCGAGAACGCCGGGTCTGTGTCGCTGGCCGCGTTGCTGGTCAGACGGGTGACGGTCAGCCCGGTTCGGGTTGTGCTGTAGATCTGCGAATTGCCGTCGCGGGTCGAGGAAAAAGCGATCAGCCCGTTCGGACCCGGCACCTGGGCCTGGGCCACGGACGGAATGCCGACCGCAAGGCAGGCGGCCGCAACCACGGTGCCGACGATCCAATTGGCCATCCGATTTCCGGTGTTCCGATTCATGCTCTGGCTGCTTTCCCGCTTTGCGTGTTCCTTCCGGCGTCTCATCGACCTCTCCTGATTTCAATCCGCGCCGTTGTCGGAGCGACTCCCTCACCTGTAGCGGTCGCCTTGACCGCGATCTTCCGGTTGAGCTTCAATGCCTTGCGGCCCTTCTTGCTCACCTGGACCTGAACCGGGGCAAACTGGCCGGGTGCGAGCGCGTAGGGCGCGGAACCCAGTTTCAGCTTTGCCTTGCGGAACTTCCGGCCGGTCTTTTTCACCTTGACCTTGCCGGCAGTTTTCAGGCTGAGGATTCCGCGGCACTTGCCGGCCGCCGTCGTCGGGCAACGCATCCAGACCGTGACCACGCCACCGCTGGTGGTCCGGACCTTTCCGGCCTTGACCTTTGCCTGGCCGGGGGCCGGCGCAACCGGCTCGGCCAGAACGATCTGCGCGGAGGCGCTGTCGTTGCCGGTATCGACTTCACCGTCGGTACTAACCGTTGACCTGGCGTTGATCGGGGACGGTGCGACCCTGGCGATGTCAAGGACCACGTCCAGCTGCGAGGTTCCCCCGGGCGGAATGATGGCCAGGCTGCTGCAGCGCATCACGCGCCCGGATACGACACAGCTCCAGCCTGAACCGGTTGCCTGGCTCAGCGTCGTTCCGGCCGGCAGGGTCTCGGTGATCACCACCGGACCGTCGCTGGCCACGGTGCCGCCGTTGGTCACCAGGAGGCTGTAGCTACCGGTCCCGGCCCGGGTCCATTCACCCTGCTGGCTTCGGGTGAGGGAGAGATTGATCCGGTTTACCGTCAGTACCGCGGCCGCCTGGTCGTTGGCCGGGTTCTGGTCGGCAGAGTTGGCGACGACTGCCCCGACCTGGGCCGTGGCGGCAGTGGTTGAAGCAAAGCGCAGGTTGAACCCGGCGGCAGAGATCTGCCCGGGATCGATCGGATCCGGATGTTCACAGGCCACGGACCCGCTGCCCGGATCTGCGCAGCTCCAGCCCTGGCCATGGTCGAGGCCGACAAATTCGGCTCCGGCCGGCAGGCTGATCGTGACCGTGGCCGGACTGGCGGTCGAAGCGGTCCCCTCGTTTCGGATCCGCATTTCAAAGCCCGCCTCGGCACCTACCCGCACGGTGTCCGCACGGGCTGCCAGGGCCAGCGACAGATCTGGCGCCGCGACCACGGTGCTGCTCGCGGTGTCAGAGTCGTTTCCGGGGATTACGTCTCCGGCGGCGTTGACCGTTGCGTGGTTGGTCACCGACCCGAGTGCAGCTGCCCCGGCCCGGGCCCGGATCGCCAACGCCGGAAGCTGCTCGCCGGGGCTGGTGGGCTGACTGTAATCACAGTTGACCACCAGGCCGGCCGAAGCACAAAGCCAGCCGCTCCCACCCGAGTTCCGCGGGACGAAGCCAGCCGGGAGGTTGTTACTGACCCGGATCCGGCCGTCTGTTGACGCGGCGCCGGAGTTCCGGACGGTCAGGTCCCAGATGGCGGTTGCGCCGACCGCAATCTGGGCCGGGCCGGTCATCGAAAGGTCCGCATCGACCGCGATCAGGTTGAGATCCGCAGTCCGGGTGTTGTCAGCCGGGTTCAGGTCCTGTCCGGTCTGGACTTCCGCGGTGTGACTTACGGTGGCCGAGGTCTCCCCCGGGTTCAGGGCGCCGGCCGTCGCTCTGGCTTCAACCACTATCTGTCCGGCGTCGGCCCCGGGTGCCAGGGCGGCGTAATGTTCGCAATAGACACCCGAGACGATCTTGCAGGTCCAGCCTTCGCCGTGGGCGGCAAGCGGGTCGATCCCGGCCGGCAGGCTATCGGTGACGGTGATCAGGCCGGTGGTGGCACCACTGCCGGCGTTGCTCACATCAAGCCGGATGACGCCGGTATCGCCGACCCGGAAATTCGGGTCGCTGCCGGTGGTGATGTTGAGGTCGGGCGTGACCACCGTCGCCGTGTCGGAGGCGTTGTCGTTGGCCGGGTTGCGATCTCCCGCGGTTGTCGCCACCACAGGGGTCGTTGCGCTCGGTACCGCCCCGGTCCCGACCATCACCTTGATCATGATCGGGGCCGCGGTTGTGTCCCCGGCGAGACCGGCCGGGCGCGAGCAGGTGACGACACCGGCGCTCTCCGAGCAGGCCCACCCGGCCGCGATGGTACCGGCGTAGGTGAGTCCCGGGGCGAGGGTCACGGTCACCTCGGTGCTCGCGGCGGTCGGCACTGCGCCTTCGTTTCGTACCGTCACCTGGTAGGTCCCGGAATTGCCGGGCCGGAAGCTGCCGGTGCGGGCGATGGTGACCGCGGTGTCGGCTTCGATCACGTCGGCAGTATCCGAGTCCCCGTTGTTGGACGGGTTGAAATCATTGGTGGTGGCTACCGTGGCGCTGTTGGTCACGACTGGTGCCGCGGCCAGTCCGACCGCTACGGTGAGCTCGAGATTCGCGGCGCTCTGGCCGGCGGCCAGGACCCCGGCGTGGTCACAGGTGACCGTGCCGAGGGACTCGGAACAGTTCCAGTCCGGGCCACCGTCAGCCGAAACGTAGGTCAGCCCGGCCGGCAGGACGTCGGTAACCGTGGAGACGCCCACCGTGGGGGAGTCCCCTTCGTTCTTTACGGCCAGGTTATAGACCTGCTCACGCCCGACCTTGACCACCCCGGTGTGGGTCTTGACCACGGTCAGGTCGATCGCCTGAACCGTTGTCGGGTCCGCGGCGCTGTCGTTGGCCGGGTTCGGGTCATCCGGTGTCGAAACACTGGCGGTATTGGTCACCGCCGGGATCGCCGCTACTCCGACCGCAACCTGAAGGTCGATTGGCGCTGCGGTAGCACCGGCCGCGATCGGATCGTTGTGGGTACAGGTGACCGTGCCCAAGGACTCGGAACAGTTCCAGTCCGGGCCACCGTCAGCCGAAACGTAGGTCAGCCCGGCCGGCAGGACATCGGTGACCGTCGACGGGCCGGTTGTTGCCGCGGTGCCGAAGTTCCTGACCGAGATCGTGTAGCCACCTTGCTGGCCGGCCGTGAAATTTGCGGCGTGTGTCTTGCTCAGGCCCAGGTCCTGCCCGTCAAGAATCAGGGTCGGATCGGTCAGCGTGTCATTGCCGGAGTTGACATCGTCGGCGGTGGAAACTGTCGCCTGGTTGTTGACTGTCAGACCAAGCACGCCCGGATCGAGCACCCCTGACACGTTCAGGTCGATGTTCGCAGTGCCGGTTCCGGGGGCGATCGCCCCGGCATGGGTACAGGTGACGTTCTGGCCGCTTATCGCGCAGCTCCAGCCCGCTCCGCTCGCGCTGACCGGCGTGAGGCCGACCGGCAGGTCGTCTTCGATCACGGTCGGACCGACGGTCGCCGAATCACCGATGTTTTCGGCCGAAAGGGTAATGACATTGGCCGGATCGGCCCCGACCACCATCGCGTGGACGGTATGGCCGAGGTTCAGCTTGAGATCGGTGGCACGAACGTTGGTGGGATCGGCAGCCGAATTGTTGCCGGGTCCGTTGTCACCGGCGGTTGCCACCGTGAACACCGGATTGACCGACGGCCTTGCCGCCGTGCCGATGGTGACGTTCACACCGAGTTCCGGGGTGCTCTGTCCGATCCCGACCGAGGTCGGCCGACTGCAGGTGAGGTCCTGTCCGGAAGCCGAGCAACTCCACCCTGAGCCGGTAACCGAACTGTAGGTCAGGCCGGCCGGCAGGGTCGAAGTCACGTTGACCGGGCCGGAGGTCGCGGCGTAACCCTGATTTTGAAGGTTGATCCGGTAGCTCTCGGTGTTTCCGACCCGGAACGGATCGTTGTGAGCGGCGGTCAGGCTGAGGTCCGGATAGGCGTTGACGGTGAGTGGAGTTGTGGTCTCGGCGCTATCGCTGTCGGCATCGAAGATCACAACCCGGGCGGTCGGGGTGCCACCGACCGTGTACGTATGCGCGACGGTCGGCACGGATGTGATCTGGTCGATCGTGCCGTCATTGGTGAAGTCCCAGCGGTAGCTTGCGGGAGGGGCGGCGATGGTTGAGGCACCGGCGTTCAGCGTGGTGGTGAAGGGGGCCGTGCCGACGGCCGGGCTGGCCGTTAGGGCGGGATTGATGCCCCTGGTCACCTTCGGGGTGGTGGTGATGTTGAACTCGGCCGCGTTATTGCCCGCCGGCGACGGCAGACCAACCGTGCTGTCAACGGTGCCGGCGGCAACACCGCAATCGCTCGAACCTGGCACGCCGAAAGTGGCGTTGACAAGTTTGACCTGGCCGGTGGCGAGGTTGTAGGGAACGCCGGTTCGCTGATTGCCGCCAGAACCGGAGGTGCCGGTGATCATTGTGTTGACGTCAACCGGGCTGCCGGCCGAGGCGATCCGGCAGCCACCGCCGAGCGGGACGCCGTCGATCTTGATCCAGACCTTGAGCCGGAGTGAAACATCCCCGGTCAGCGGATTGATCGTGCCGGTGGTCGGGCCGACCACGTTGATCTTCACGGTCAGGTTGAAACCCGAGGCGCTGATCGGGTAGTCGGGGAAGGTCATGGTCGGGATGTTGATGTTCCCGTTCTTGTCGATCGTCCCGTTGAAGTTGATGTTCTGGGAGCTGTCGAAGGCGAACTCCTGGGTCTTCACCTTCATCAGCCCGGAATCGACCTTGAAGTTGAAGGTCCCGGGATTACCGACCTTCTGGGCGGAGGCCGGTCCGGCCAGGCCGAACAGGAAAATGAGCAGGCCGAGTGGGGCCAGCCAGCGGATCACGCGGTTCATCGGTTCCCCTTCCGGACGCAGCTGATATCTCCCTTGGTGCTGACCAGCCTGGTCGCAGCACCCAGGTCAGTCAGAACGGAACGCCAGGTCTTGGTGCCGCAGAGGCTGGCCTTCAGCGCCAGACCCTTGCCCTGTTTGAGCCGGATCTTCGCGCCGGTGGTTCCCGGCGGCAATCCGGTGATGACCAGGGAGCGTGGCTTCAGGGTGACGGTGACCCCGCCCTTTCTGGCGACGACATTGCCTGACTTCACCTTTTTCGGCAGCTTGAGGGTCAACTTCCGGGTCGAACTGCCGCTCAGGGTGAGCTGGCCGATCTTGCGGCCCTTGCTGCCAGAAACCGCCACGGTCTCGAGGCCACTGGGCGTCTTGGCGACGATCTTGGCCAGCGCGACCTGACCGGAATCCAGATCAATCGAGATTGAGCCCTTGCCGCCCTTCTTGCGGTAGGGAGCCCGGGCCGAAGCGACCATGTACGGATCACCGCATCGTTCGCGTTCACGCTTGAAGTCGCAGGCACCGTCTTCAGGGTCCGGGAGCGGTGGCTCCGGCGGCTGCGGCGCCGAGGTGTCAACCGTCCAGGCGCGGCTGTCGGAGCCGGGTCCGGTGTTCCCGGCCGGGTCGGTGGCGCGAACCCGGAACTGATGTGCGCCTTCGCTCAATCCGGTCAGGTTGACCGGGGAAGCGCAGGCAGCGTAGGCGCCGCCGTCGAGAGAACACTCGAAGCTGCTGCCGACTTCCGAGGAGTCAAAACGTAAGGTTGAGCTGTTTGTGACGGTCCGGCCGTTCGGCCCATCGGTGATCCGGGCAGCGGGCGGAACGGTGTCGATATTCCAGCTGCGGGTTGCCTCCACGGCGCTGCGATTGCCAACCTCATCAAATGATCGGACCACGAAAGTGTGGCTGCCGTCATTCAGGCCGGTCACCGCGGCCGGGCTGGCACAGGGGGCGAATTCGCCACCGTCGAGCCGACATTCAAATCCGGCGACGGGCCCCGATGCGGTGAACCCGAAGGTGGCCGCGGAGGAATTCTCAACCGAACCGGCGACCGGTCCCGAGACGATTGCGGGTGGGCTGGCGGCGGAGAGCAGCCGGAAGTCGCGCCGGGGAGCAAGGGAGCGGTTCCCGGCCCGGTCGATTGCCGCGATCCGGAGGCTGTGGTCGCCATCGCTCAGATTCAGTGGCAGATCGAACGGCGAGCTGCACGGCTCATAGTCGCCCGCATCGAGCTTGCATTCAAACGACGAGAAGCTCTCGCTGGACTGGAAAACGAAGGTGGCGGGACCGTTCGGTGTCGGACCCTCGGGACCGGAGACGAAGCTCGCGACCGGAGGGGTGCGATCAACGACCCAGCTGACCTGGGCCGGCTGGCTGCCCGGATTGCCGAGCTGGTTTACCGACCGGACCTGAACCGTATGTTCGCCTTCGGCGAGACCGGTGAAGCCCGCCGGGCTTGAGCAAAGCTGCCAGCTGGCACCATCGAGCATGCATTCGGTGTGATCCGAGGGCCCGCTCGCCGTGAAGTTGAGCTCAGCCGAGGTTTCCCGGGTGTAGGTCGGCGGCAGAGGGGCATCGATGGCCACGCTGCCGCCGTCGGTCAGGACCTCCCAGTCGACATCCTGGACGGTCTGCTTGCCGAAAGCATCGGTTGCGCGGATCCGGATCTTGTGGCTGCCGTCGTCAAGGTCCTCGTAGGCGACCGGGCTGATGCAGGGCACCCAGTCGAGCAGGTCCAGGCGACACTCGGAGGTCGGCGTGACGGTCGCTCCGGCTTCACTCAGGGTGAAGTCGACTGCGACCGAAGTCTGGGAGGTGACCGGGTCAGGCCCGGCGTTGACTGCGACCGCGGGGAAGGCATCGACAGTCCAATTGACCTCCTGATCGGACGGGTTGGTCAGGCCACCGGCGGTGACACGCACCTTCATGGAATGGGGTCCGTCGGCGCGGTCGGTGAGCAGGACCGGGGCGACGCAGGGATCCCAGGTACCGCCATCGAGCTGACACTCGAAGGTTGCCCCGGTTGCCGATGAGTCGAAGGTGATGTTCCCTCCCCGGGAGTTCACGGTGCCCGACGGCCCGCTTACGTTCTTGAGGTCAGGGTCAACTCTGAGGGTCACATCTGCCGTGTCGGTACCGCCGTAGCCGTCATTGGCCTGGAAGGTGAACGAGTCCATCCCGGCGTACCCCGGATCCGGGGTGTAGGTGCGGCTGGCACCGCTGCCGGTGAGCGTGCCGTGGGCCGGCGGGGTGACGATCGAATAGGTGAGGGTGTCACTGTCAACATCGGTTCCGGCCAAGGTGACGGCAACAGGGTCCTCGGTTTCGGTCTGAACGTTGTCGTCGAGGGCCACCGGGGGCGTGTCAACGAGGAAGGTTGTCGTGGCGACCTTGGTCCGCCGAATGGTGTCGGCACCGCCGAGGGCACCGTTATCACCGATCCTCGCGGCAACCGAATGAATGCCCGGGGTGAAGCCGGTCGTGTTGATCGTCCGCTGGCGCTGGGGTGCGGTCAGGCCGGTCAGCCAGTCACCGAGACTGGTTCCGTCATAGGTGCCGTCGTTGTTGTCATCCCATTCGATGTCCTGGCCAACCCCGCCCTGGCCAGCATCGGCCGAATCGTTGACCGTTGCGGTGACCGTGGTGTTGCCGTTCAGCACCGGACGGGTTGCCGAAAGCGAAATGTTCGGGCTGGAGCTGGCCGGCGAGTTGACATCAACCGAGCCGATCCGCCACCAGGTACCCGAGAGTTCCAGGTAGTCGCAGCCGGCGTTGTTGAGAAGCAGCGCCTCGACCACCCAGCGTCCCCGGTTCGGGAAGGTGACGTCAAAGCCGCGCTGGGTGTTGTCGCTGTTGCCGAAGCACAGGTCGGTGGTCCCGGTGGTGGCCCCGTCGCTGAGCCGGCGCAGCCGGTAGCGGATGCCGCCGAAATCCCGGTTGGCGGTCAGCCCGCCGTCCGAGTCGTCACCGGTGAAAGTGAAATGGACGCTTTCTCCAGGATTGATCTGCTGCTTGTCCTGGCCGCGCTGGTAGATCACCGGCGCGTCCTGGCGGGCGTTGCAGTCGTACCGGACAAAGGTGATGTTGGCGCTCGTGGTCGCCGACTCCTGCCCGGTGTCATCGAGCGCCCGGATCCTCAACGGCCGGACCTGGTACTGGGATCCGGCCCCGACGAAGGGACAGTCGACGTCGGAGCCGGCCGGGACGTTGTAGGAATAGGTGACCCGGGTGTAGGCGTAGCCGCCGACGATCGTGGGCTGCTGCCACTGACTGGCGGTAAGGGTGCGTACCGAGGCGGCGGCGGTGTTATCGGTGCCGTTGTAGTCATCGTCGATCTTGATCCGGTCGATCCGGCGGCCGACGTCATGCTTGACCATCAGGGAAACGGTGACTTCCCGGGGAGTGCCGGGCGCGGAACCCGGCCCGCCCGTCGCGGCTTGGCTCTCAAGCCAGTTACTGCCGTTGGAGATCTGCGGCGCCGCGGCCGCGGCGCGGCCGGGACCGAGAGCCAGAAGCACGAAAAGGCCGGCCAGCACCACGAGGATCGAAAAACCGGTCCTGCATGCTGCCTGACGAAATCTATTCCCGGTTTGAGCCAGCGCTGTCGTCACGTTCCAGTCTCCCTTTCACCTGTGCCGCCCCACGGGCGGATAAACGATGCGATCTCCCTGGGTGATCGCCGATTTCCTGAGTTGAACCCCGGCCGCGGATCTCCCGGGAACCGGGAGATCCCTGATTTCCCGACTACCGTCCC
>JBGAOF010000189.1:0-4014 GCA_044221915.1 Solirubrobacterales bacterium | reverse complement strand
GGAGGGCTGTCAGTCCGGCTGGTTCAGGCTTCGAGCGTTGCGCTCAGAGTGACCTCCGGGACCCCGGTGAGTGCCTTGGAAACCGGACAGCCGGCCTTCGCAGCGGCGGCTGCCTCCTGAAAGGCCGCGTCGTCGATCCCGGGGACTCGGCCGACGGCGGTCAGCTCGATTGCGGTGATCGTCGGACCTTCGTCGAGCAGCCGGATCGTGACCTTGGCATCGGTGCTGATCGACTCAACCGGGGTGCCAGCCTCGTCGAGTACCAGCGAGAGCGCCATCGAGAAGCAGGCAGCATGCGCGGCTCCGATCAGCTGTTCGGGATTGGCACCGGGGCCGTCCTCGAACCTGGAATTGAACGAATACTCGCCACCCAGCGAATCACCGGCGGTGAAGGTGCCGCCCCCGGTCTTGATGCCGCCCTTCCATTCCGCACTTGCTCTGGCTGCCATTGATCCTCCTCATGTTTTCGATTGCCGCCGGAACCGGACCGGTCACCGGTCCCGGCTCACACTAACAACCGGGGTCTTTCGGCCCGGCCGGTTGCCGGCGACGGGCCAGGGCCGAGGGCCACCAGATCCGCGGACCGATGTCCAGGGCCAGGGCGGGCACCAGGACCGACCTCACAAGGAAGGTGTCGAGCAGGACCCCGAAGGCAACCGTGAAACCGATCTCGGCAAGGAAAACCAGGGGCAGCACGGCCAGCACCGAGAAGGTCCCGGCCAGCACGATGCCGGCCGAGGTGATCACCCCACCAGTCACCGCGAGGCCGCGCAGCATCCCTTCCCGGGTTCCGTGGACGAGCGTCTCCTCACGCACCCGGGCCATCAGGAAGATGTTGTAGTCGATCCCGAGCGCGACCAGAAACACGAAGACGTAGAGCGGCAGGGCCGGATCAACCCCCGGGAAGCCGAAAATGTAGCTGGAAACGACAAAGCCGACTCCGAGCGCCGCAAAGAAGCTGAGAACCACCGTCGCGACCAGCAGCACCGGTGCGGCGACGGCCCGCAGGAGTGCAATCAGGATCAGGAAAACCACCAGCAGGACGATCGGCACGATCAGCTTGACGTCCCGCTGGTTGGCCTGGCGGATGTCATGTTCAACCGCGGTGCCGCCGCCGACCAGGGTGCTTTCACCACCGGCCCGATGCGCCGCATCCCGGATCGCCGGGATCAGGTCAAACGAGGCTTGCGAGTAGGGCTCGTCGGCCAGCACTGCGTTGAGCAGCGCGCCGTCCGGGCTGCGATCCACAGTCCGCACCGAGACAACACCATCGAGGCCGCCGACCGCCCTCGTCACCGCCTTCGCCTTCGCCGGGTTTCCCAGCACGATTTCGGTTGGGACGTTCGACCCGTCGGGGAAAGAGTCGGCAATCAGCTTTTCTCCGCGCACCGCTTCAACCTCGTTCACGAATCCGTTGGCCGAGGTCAAGCCGGAATCAAACTGGGTCAGCCCCAGACACATGAAAAGCAGGACCAGAACCGCGGTAACCCAGACCGGACGCGGCCGGCGGGCGATCCTCTCGCCCAGCCGCCGCCACGGGCCGTGGACGGCATCGGCCCCTTCGGTCCCGACTTTCGGAACCCGGGGCCAGAACACCCAGCGCGGCGCGATCACCAGCATCGCCGGGAGCAAGGTGAGCATCGAGAGCATCGCCATGAAGATCCCGATCGCCCCGATCGGGCCCATCGAGGCGGTCGAATTGAGTTCCGCCAGACCGAGGCAGAGCAGCGCCGCGATCACCGTCAGCCCGGAAGCGACGACCGCCGGCCCGGCGCTGGCCAGCGCGACCCGCATTGATTCGGAGCGGCTTTCGCGGTGTCTGAGTTCCTCCCGGTAACGGCTGATCAGGAGCAGTGCGTAGTCGGTTCCGGCACCCAGAACCAGCACGGAAAGGATCGAGGATGACTGTCCGTTGACGGTGACTCCGAGTTCGGTCAGGCCGTAACCGACCGCCCGGGCCCCCATCTCCGCGAAGGCGACGGCGATAAGCGGCAGCCAGAACAGGAAGGGCGAACGATAGATCAGGATCAGAAGGACGAAAACCAGGGCGAAGGCAGCGCCGAGCAGGGTTCCGTTGATCGACTTGAAAACCTTGACCGAGTCGGCCCCGTAGCCAGCCGGGCCAGTCAGGGCGACCTCCAGCCCGTCGAACGATCCGCTGGCGATCGCCCGTGCCTGGTCGACCGGGTCGAGAAGGTCGTCGGCCTCCCCCGTGGCGGTGATGCTGGAGGTGACGATCACCGCTGTGCCGTCCCTTGATTTCTGGGCGATCCGGAAGGGCATGCTCACCCCCTCCACCCCGGTGTTCAGCGCCTTCAGGTCGGCGGCTATCCGCTGGTGATCAGCCGGCCTCAGGCCGTCGTCGCGCCGGTAGACGATCACGATCGGCGCTTCTTCGCTACCGGTCAGCTTCTTCTGGGCTTCCAGCGCCCGGGTCGCTTCCGCGTCCCCCGGCAGGTAGGAAACCGAATCGTTGTTTTCGGCTTCGGAGAACTTGCCGGGAATGTCGGCACCGAGGACCACGAAAATCCCGATGAACCAGATGACGACTGTGACCCAGCGGGCCCGGGGGCCGGCGGGCAGGGTGAGCAAGCGCTTCAAGGCTGGAAACCTTTTCGGAGAGAAGGACGGATCCCGCCCAGACTAACCGGCCCCGCTCCCCCATGTGATGGCTGCCGGCTACCTGCCGGGCCCGCCTGCGGGGGCGCGGCCCGACTAGTATCCCGGCCATGAACCGCAAGCTCGGAGTTCTGATTGGCCTGCTCGTCCTGATCGGCGCCCTTGTCGCCGCGATTCTGATCGGCCGCGGTGGCGGCTCGGATGAGTCGGCCTCAGATGCGGTCCCGCAGGATTTGCTTGCGAACGTCTCCGAGAATCTCGACCAGAGGCCGAAGCTCGCTGCTTCCTCCGAGGCCGCCCCGACCGTCCTGCTCAAGAAGGACATCGTGGTTGGCGATGGCGCCGAAGCCAAGGAAGGCGACGAGGTCACTGTCCAGTACGTCGGTGCGCTTTTTGATTCAGGCAAGGAGTTCGATGCATCCTGGACCAGGAACCAGCCCTTCACGTTCACGATCGGCCAGGGCCAGGTGATCAAGGGCTGGGACGAAGGCATCGTCGGCATGAAGGTCGGCGGCCGCCGGGTACTGGTGATTCCGCCGGACCTCGGCTACGGCCCGCAGGGCAGCCCCCCGACCATTCCCGGGAACGCCACGCTGGTCTTCGTGGTGGATCTGGAAAACGTCAAGTAGCTGACAGTCCGGGGACCGGGGTCCACCTTGAGCCTGATCGATGTTCTGCTGACCAATAACCGGGAGTTCACCGGCAAGGCACCGGCGCAGGATCTGCAGGTCCGCCCAACCGGGAAGCTGGCCATCATCACCTGCATGGACAGTCGGCTGGACACCTTCCGGGCCCTCGGGCTGCGGGACGGCGAGGCCCATGTGATGCGGAACGCCGGTGGTGTGATCACCAACGACATGATCCGCTCGCTGGCGATCTCCCAGCGCAAACTCGGTACCGAGTCGGTGATGCTGATCCACCACACCGACTGCGGAATGCAGACAATCACCGACGACGGTTTTCGCACCGAGCTGCTTGAGGCGACCGGCACCTACCCGTCGTTTGCGATCGAGTCGTTGACCGCAGTCGAGCTCGACGTGGCGCCGTCGGTACTGCGGGTCCGGCGGTCGGGGTTGATCTTGGCTCGCCACCATGTCCGCCGGTTCAACCACGGCCTGACCGAGGTCGAGGTTCCGCCGGAAGCCTGATGGGCCTGATCGTCTACGAAAAACCGGCCTGCACCACCTGCCGCAACCTTGCGATGCTGCTGCAGGAGCAGGGGATCGCTTTCGAGACGGTCGAATACCACGTCACGGGCCTGGACGATACGGAAATCCGCGACCTGCTCGCCAAGGCGGGGATCGCTGCGGCCGAGGCGCTGCGGATGAGAGAGCCGGGGGCCCGGGATCTGGCCGACGCCGACGAGGACACGATCATCGCGGCGATGGTCGAGCG
>JBGAOF010000188.1:0-4033 GCA_044221915.1 Solirubrobacterales bacterium | reverse complement strand
CCTTGCCGGTCACGGTGATCGTCACGCTGCCACCGTTGGCGAGATTGCCGAGGGCGCAGTTGATTGACGGCACGGTGACCGTGCAGCTGCCGTTATTGGTTGTGACGTTGGTCAGACCGGCCGGAAGTGCGTCGTAAAGAACCACCCCGGTCGCATCAGAGGGACCGTTGTTCTTGACCACGATCTTGTAGGTGATCGTGTCACCGGCCTTGACCGGTCCACTCGGAGAATCGAGGGTCTTGGTCACCTGGAGATCAGCCCCGCGGGCTTCAACGGTGGTCGTTGAGGTGTTGTTGTTCGGGTTCGGATCCGTTTGCTGGGCCGAAACCGTGGCCGTGTTGCTGATCACGCCGTTGGCGGTACCGTCCACCTTCACGGTGACGGTGATCGTCTTCGTGGCTCCGCTGGCCATGGTTCCGAGCGCACAGACCACGGTGCCGTTCAGCGGCTGGAAGGTGCATCCGGGGTTGGCCGAGACGAAGGTCAGACCGGAGGGGATCTGGTCGGAGACCGCAACCGAAGTCGCCTTCGAGGGACCGTTGTTGGTCACTTGGAGGGTGTAGGTGAAGGTTTCACCGATCGCCACCTGCGGCTTGGAGGCCGTCTTCACGATCGCCATGTCGGCGACCCGGCTGACCGGGTTGGTGCTGGAGGAAGTGTTGTCCCCCAGGTTGGAGTCGCCGCCACCCGAGACGGTGGCGAGGTTCTCGACCTCGTCGGTTACGTCATCACCGATCGCGACGGTGACCACGATGTCCGGGTAGTTCGCACCGGGGGCCAGCGCGTCGCTGCGGGAGCAGGTGAGCTGGGCGGCCGGCAGGGCGTTACAGGTCCACCCGGGCGCGTTCACCGCGGTCGCGGTAAGGCCGGGAGCCAGCGGGTCGGTGACGGTGACCTGGCCCTGGGTCTTGGCACTGCCGTGATTGTCCACCTTGAACGTGTACTGGCTGGTGCCGCCGGCGACAAAGTCCGGACCGGTGCGGGTCTTCTTGATCCTCAGGTCCGGGGACTTGACGGTCAGGTCAGCGCTGGATTCGGCGCTGGAGGGAATACCCGCGGTCTTCGAGGAGAACGTGGAAGTCGCGACATTGTGGATCTTGGTCAGATCCGGCACCGGGTTCGGGGCCGGCCCGTTGACCTTCACCTGGAAGGTGACCTCGTACTCCTGACCAGAGGCGATGTCACCACCGACGGAGGCGTTGGATCCCACGCCCAGCCGGGCGATTACCCGCTTGTTGACCGAGTCGTATTCGGCGCGATCGTCGCCGCTGGCGTCGGTCTGGGCGCCGGTCGGAGCGCCGCCGCTCTTGTTGATCTTGATCGAGCCCGGCACGTAGGTCGTATCGGACGGGATCGGGTCACGGAGCACGAAATTGGCGGTGCCGTCGGCACCGGTGTTCTTGCCGGCGATCTTGTAGGTGATCGTGTCACCCTGCTCGAGGTTGCCCCCGTTGTCGTCGGTCGCCGTCTTGGTCTGCTCGATCTTGGGCGAGAGGATCTCCACCTGGAAGGTCATCACGCCGGGGACGAAGGCATCACCGCTGGTGTCTACCTTGATCGTCGCGGAAGTCGCGTTGTTTCCGATCGAACCGCCTGGCGGGGTCATCCAGGCCGCATCGAAGCCCAGGTTGTTCGAGTAGGCCGGGTTCCGCGCAGTGTCGGAGACCCCGTCATGGGAAATGCTCGAGTTGAAGAAGTTGTTGGCCGGATGGCGGCTGTCGGAGAGGGTGACGCCGTTCAGCTTGGCGCTGTCGCCGACGATGCCCATGTCACCTTCCCAGGTGATGAACCCGGCTTTGGCGTTGATCGGCCCGGAGGGCGGGGTCAGGAAGCCGCTCACGTTGATGGTTGCCGACGAGGAGGAGTCAACCGCGACGAGACCGTCGAACACGGTGATGTTCTTCATGGTCTCGGATGGATTCTTGTAGACGACGATCAGCGACCAGCCGGCCATCATCTTCTGGCCGGTGGAGCCCTGGATGTCAGCCACCGTGTAGGTGCCATTGCCCGAGCTCGGAAGGACCTTGACCAGATTGGTGACATCGGCGAAAGCCTGGTAGATGCCGCTGTTGTTGCCACCGCTGATCGTGTCGATCGTGCTGGCGGTGACCGTCTGGTAGGAGCTGCCACCGGGGACCTTGAACTTGACCTGGTTCTTGTTCGAGCCGCCGTCGCGTCCGCCCCAGTAGAGAGCCGCGTACTGGATCGTCGAGCCGGATGGGACCGCGAGAGTCGACGACGAGGAATTGAAGGTGCCGGAATCGCTGTCGGCATCAACCCAGGTCATGTTCCAGTTGTCGTTGTTCAGCGAACCGTTCGCCGTCGTGGGGGGAGTCGCATCACGAGCCGTCGAGCAGCCGCTGGAGGCGGTCGGACAGGTCATGTTGGAGTTGCCGATGCCGACCAGGCTGCCGGTCTCGTTGGCCGAATAGCGCAGGCTGAAGCTCCGGTCTGCGTTGGCCGTAGCCACCATCGCCGTGAAACCGACCAGGGTGGCGAGAGTGAGGATGAACAGGCGGATGGAACTGCGGGCACTGAGGGTCAAGTCAAACTCCTGATTATTCGGCGATCACATCGTCTTCATAACAATGGGAAAGTCGGCGAAGCGACTCGGATGCTGGCGCAAGGCTGAGAAGCCAGACATCAGGGCTTGCCGGGACTGCATTCGGCTCTCGCCGGTCTCAGGGCAGTCCCGCCCATCTCCCGTTATCGATGGTTATTTCTAACAAGAACACCCCGGAATGTCAATAGTTTCACTGACGGGAGCCCATCCCTGCACGGAATCTGTCGCCCCGATCCCGACGCCCTTGCCTCGTTCCGGTCCCGGAGCCGGGCGGTCAGTCGAAGGCGTAAAGGACAAGCAGCGCGACCAGGACGAACACCGCCCCGGCAATGATCACGCCTCTGTCTTCGGCCACGATCGCCGCAGTCGAGCGGTCGTCGGAGCGGTCGTAGATCAGGTAGAGGTAGCGGAAGATCCCGTAGATCACCGGGGGGATCGTCAGCATCATCTCGGAGCCGGCGAGGGGCGAGTTCACGGTGTAGATCGCGTAGCTCACGACCGTACCCGTAGTGACCATGGCCACCATCTGATCGAGAAATGGAAGTGAGTAGTGCTCCAGCACCGGGCGGCTACTGGTGCCTTCATGAAGTTCGGAAACGGCTTCCTGCCGGCGTTTCGTGAAGCCGAGGAAGCAGGCGAGCATGCCGGTGCAGAGGATCAGCCATTCAGATGCATGGGCGTCGACGGCTTCCGCACCGGCCATGACCCGAAGGATGAAAAGGGTTGCGAGGGTCATCACGTCAATGATCACCACCTGTTTGAGGCCGAAACTGTAGGCGACCTGGATCACCCCGTAGCCGACCACCATGCAGCCAACCTGCCAGTTGACCAGCAGGAAAGCCGCAGCGATTCCCCCGATTGCCAGACCGGCCGAGATCACCCAGGCAGCGCCGATCGAGAGCTGGCCGGCCGCGATCGGGCGAAAGCGTTTCTTGGGATGGGCGCGGTCGAGCTCGACATCGTTGAGGTCGTTGATGAAGTAGCCGGCGCTCGAAATCGCACAGAAGCAGGCGAAGGTGATCAGCGCCTGGCCGATTGCCCAGGTGTCGTCAAGCTGCCCGGAGAAGATGACCCCGGCGAAAACCAGGACATTCTTCACCCACTCCTGGGGGCGGGCCGTCTTCAACGCGGCCCGCAGGGGCCCGCGTTCGGTCAGTTTGTATTGGGGGGAAGCTTCCATCGGTGGGGGATCCGCGACCCTACCTCGGGACACGGCCGCCGAAGGCTACCGACAAAGCATCGATGGCAGGGGTCGCAGCTTCCTGTGAACCCCAACGGCCACCCCGGACACCCACAACTCCGTGCACCCACCGAGAGTGGATTTCTCAGACCTATTTGCCGACTATTCGACTTTCGATGTCTTGGATCACCGGACGCTGGCGCTTTGTGGTCAGCCGATCAGGACGCCCGGGTTGAGGAGATTCTCCGGGTCAACCGCTGACTTGGCGGCTTTCAGGGCAGCCGCGAACT
>JBGAOF010000187.1:0-4049 GCA_044221915.1 Solirubrobacterales bacterium | reverse complement strand
AACCATGAAAAACATACATACCAATTCGAACGAAGTATAATAAAACATCCAGACCAACTACATCTACAACAAAGACGGACAATGCTTCATGGCGACCGACCTGTTCAACTCCGGCGTACGTCCCGCCATCAACGTCGGCATTTCGGTGTCGCGGGTCGGAGGCGACGCCCAGACCAAGGCAATGAAGAAGGTTGCCGGCAAGATGAAGGGCGAGCTCTCCCAGTACCGCGATCTTGCTGCGTTCGCCCAGTTCGGTTCCGAGCTCGACGCGGAGACCCAGCGCACGCTGGCCCGAGGCGAGCGTCTGGTCGAGCTGCTCAAGCAGAATGAACGTGACGCCCTTTCGGTCGCCGATCAGGTCGCCTCGATCTACGCCGGCACCGGCGGATACCTGGACCGGATCAAGACCGAACGTGTCCAGGACTTCCTGGTCGACCTTCTGGCCCGGCTCCATGCGGACAATGCGGCACTCTGCGACCGAATCAACGAGACCGGCCAGTTCCCGGAGGAGGACGAGAAGGAACTCGGCGACGCGATTGCCCAGTTCGTCGATGATTTCGGCCCGGACTTCGACGAGGACGGCGAGGCCCTGGCTGAAGGCGAATCGGACCGGGTTGACTCGGCCCACGCAATCGAACCCGACTCGGCCGGCAAGGAAGTCGTCAACGAGGAGGCAACCACTGCCGCATAGGCAGTAAGCAAGCCGCTCTCCCCCGGGGAGCCAAGGAACCCCTGAATGGCCAACCGCAAAGAAGTCACAAACCAGATCACCAGCGTGAAGAACATCCGCCAGATCACGCGCGCGATGGACATGGTGGCGGCCGCGCGCCTGCGGCGGGCGGAGATCCGGATTCAGCATCTGCGCCCCTACGCGCAGTCGATGCGGCGGATGACCCAGCGGGCCGCGGCCGAGGCAGGCGCGGTCACCCAGGTTCCGATCCTTGAGCAAAGGGAGAACGTAAGACGGGTCGCGCTGCTTCTCATCACCGGTGACCGGGGCCTGGCCGGAGCGTTCAACGCCAACATCCTGCGCGACGGTCTCAACCGTCGCGAGGAGCTGAAGGCCGAAGGAATTGAAGCCGTGTTCTACGCGGTCGGGCGTCGTGGTGACGGCGCGCTCACCTTCCGCAAGGCGGAGCCGGTCCAGGCCTGGACAGGGTTCACCGACCGCCCCGCTTTTTCCGATGCCCGCGAGATCGGCGAGACTCTCGCTTCGGCCTATGTGGACGGGAAGATCGATCGGGTCGAGGTGATCTACAACCGCTACGTTTCACCCCTGACCCAGCATGTTCACCGGCTGATCCTGCTTCCCGTTCAGGAAGCAGAGGTGATCGGGGAAGGCTCCGATGACGAGGGCGGGGAAGAGGTTTCGGGCGAGCTGGCGGAAGCTCACAGCCGCGCCTCCTGGGAGTATGAGCCGGAGGCCGAGGAACTGCTCGCCACCGTGATTCCCGACTATGTGAACACTTCGCTTTATCGCAACCTTCTCGAGTCGGCAGCGTCCGAACTCGGGGCCCGGATGACGGCCATGCGCAGCGCGGCCGAGAACGCGGAAACCATGATCGACGACCTGACCCTGGAGATGAACCGGGTCCGTCAGGCCGAGATCACTCAGGAAATTCTGGAAGTCGTGGGCGGCGCGGAAGCGCTGGGATAACGCGACGTCACCGACTGAAACTGGAACTGGAGATATGTCAGAAAGCAACGGCAACAACACCGGACGAATCGAGGAAATTCAGGGCGTCGTCGTCGACGTCGTCTTCCCCGACAAACTGCCCGAGATCTATTCGGCGGTCGAGATTCAGGTCGAGGCGAGCGAAGGCCGCACGGACCAGAACCTGGTCTGCGAAGTCCAGCAGCATCTCGGCGACGACCGGGTCCGCACCGTGGCGATGGACGCCACCGACGGCCTGCGCCGAGGCGACCTCGTGGTTGATACGGGCGGACCGATCACGGTTCCGGTCGGGGATGTCACGCTGGGCCGGATCTTCAACCTGCTCGGCGAACCGATCGACGGTGGTGACGCCCTGCCCGCCGACGTCGAGCGCTGGCCGATCCACCGTCCCTCGCCGGACGCAACCGACCTGACCCCGAACCAGGAGATCCTCGAGACCGGGATCAAGGTAGTCGACCTTCTGGCCCCTTACGTAAAGGGCGGCAAGATCGGCCTGTTCGGCGGCGCCGGCGTCGGCAAGACGGTGCTGATTCAGGAACTGATCCACAACATTGCCCAGGAACATGGTGGGCTCTCGGCCTTCTGTGGCGTAGGCGAGCGGACCCGTGAGGGCACCGACCTCTACATCGAAATGACCGAATCCGGCGTTATCGACAAGACGATGATGGTTTTCGGTCAGATGAACGAGCCCCCCGGAGCGCGTCTGCGGGTGGCCCTTTCCGGCCTGACCATGGCCGAGTACTACCGTGAGGCCGGCGGCCAGGACGTGCTGCTGTTCATCGACAACATCTTCCGGTTCACCCAGGCCGGCTCCGAAGTTTCGGCCCTGCTGGGCCGGATGCCCTCCGCGGTCGGCTACCAGCCGACCCTGGAAACCGAGATGGGCCAGCTTCAGGAGCGGATCACCTCGACCGCCCGTGGCTCGGTCACCTCGGTCCAGGCGATCTACGTTCCGGCCGACGACTACACCGACCCGGCCCCGGCCTCGGTCTTCGCCCACCTCAACGCGACCACCGCGCTCTCGCGGGCGATCTCCGAGAAGGGCATCTACCCGGCGGTCGACCCGCTCGACTCTTCGTCGACCATCCTCAAGCCCGACATCCTCGGCGAGGAGCATTACAACACGGCGACCGAGGTTCAGCAGGTGCTGCAGCGCTACAGCGAGCTGCAGCAGATCATCGCCATTCTCGGCATCGACGAACTGGCCGACGAGGACAAGGTACTTGTCTTCCGGGCCCGCAAGATCGAGCGCTTCCTCTCGCAGCCGTTCTTCGTCGCCGAGCAGTTCACCGGATCGCCCGGCCAGTACGTGCCCGTCGCCGAAACCGTCCGCGGTTTCCGCATGATCCTCGACGGTGAGATGGACGAGTACCCGGAAAGCGCGTTCTACATGAAGGGCTCGATCGACCAGGTCATCGAGCAGGGCAAGAGCTAGGGGCATCTGGCAAGTTGGCCGGAGAAAGCACATTCAACGTCGAGGTCCTCACCCCCGAGGGTGAGGTCTTCGGTGGCGAGGTGGTCCAGCTTTCCACCCGAACCGTCACCGGCGAGATCGGCATCCTGGCTCGCCACGTGCCGGTCCTGGCGGCGCTGAAGCCAGCCCTGCTTCGGCTGAAGATTTCCGATTCGGAAACCCGGGAGTGGGCACAGTCCCACGGAATGATTCAGGTCTTCGCCAACCAGGCGCAGCTTCTGCTCGAAGAGGCGATCGAACCGGCGAATCTCGATACGGCCGCGCTTCAGGAACAGAAGGCCGACGCCGAAGCCCGCCTGGCTGACGAATCGACGGGTGCCGCCGCGCGGGAGGTCGCCGAGCGCGACCTCGAACGGGTCGAAGCTTTTCTCAAGATCGCCGCCTGACCTTCGCCTTACTGTCCCGGAAGCGGAATTTTCAACAAGACCCCCGTTTACCCACAAATATCGTGGGTAGGCGGGGGTCTTGTCTGGTTTCAGGCTTCCGGGGGACTCCGAGCGTTGGTCCACCTGGCTGCGCGGCCGGGAGCCTTGCTCCATGGACGTTCGCTGTCACCACGGTCATTTGAAGTAACCAATACCCTTCCCTGATGGACGAACTGCTCGCTTTGGCGGAGCAATTGATTTCCTATGACACCTCGTCGGAAGACGGTGTGCACGAGGCTGCCGGTTTCGTCAAGGGCTGGCTGGATAGCCGGGGGGTGGAGACCGAGCAGGGAGTTTGCCGCGGGCTGCCTGTGATCACCGCCTCATATGGTGTGGAGGGCGCTCCAACCGTCATCTTTCACGGTCACATCGATGTCGTCCCGGCCGAGGCGGGGCAGTTCGAGGCAAGATTTGAAGGCGACCGGCTGATCGGGCGAGGTGCCTATGACATGAAGGCGGCGCTGGCGGCAATGAT
>JBGAOF010000186.1:0-4062 GCA_044221915.1 Solirubrobacterales bacterium | reverse complement strand
AGGGAATAGTTCGGGTCGCGAACGCCGGCATGGTCCGGGCTCTGCGGGTGGTGAGCGTCCAGCGTGGCCTCGATCCCCGGGATTTCGCCCTGCTTGCCTTCGGCGGGGCCGGTCCCCTGCATGCCGCCGGGGTGGCCGATGAGCTGGGCATGGACACGATTCTCGTGCCGTCCACGGGCGGAGTTTTCAGCGCGCTCGGACTGGCAACCGCCGACCGCCGGCGCGACAAGGTCCAGACGGTGACGCTGGCCGGCGACGAGATCACCCGGGAGGCTCTCCTTGCGTTGATCGGTTCAAGCGACGAGGCTGCCTGGGATCTCCGGTACGAGGGCCAGTCTTTCGAGCTGACGGTCAACGACAGGTCGGCCGACCCGGCCCGGCTGCGTGAATTGTTCGAATGCGAACACGAGGAGCGTTACGGCTACCGGGACCCCGACGCGCAAATCGAGCTGGTGACAGTTCGGAGGCGGTACCTTCATCCCGGCCCGGCCGTCGGTCCGTTTGCAGCCCCGGACATGACCCGCAGCGGACCGGCCACGATCGGCCTCGGCGAGGCCACTCTCCATGTACCCGTGGGCTGGGCCGTGGCCGGGGAACAGGGCGGGCTGCTCCGCATGACCCGCCGCCGCGCGGACGTTGAGGACTGATCGCAGGCGAATCGGCCTGAAACGGGCATTTCCGGATGGTTCACCGGCGGCCGCTGCGGATAACTACGCGATTACGCGCAAATTCGCTTGATTTTCACCGGATCGCCATGTAAGGTGGTGCTTCCTTCTGGGGCCCGCGGCAGTCAGCATTGCCTCCACACGCCCCGCGAAGGTGTCTGCCGAAGTACCTGTCCGTAGCAACCTCAACCCCTGACTGATTACTTATGCCAATTGCGTTCAAGGAATGGGCCGTTACCGTGCGAGCCCTCGCCGAGGGTGAGCAGCTTCTCACTCTCCGAAAGGGAGGTGAGAGCCAGCGCTCCGAGCTGGAGCACGAGCGCTTCTTCCTCTACCCCACCTTCGATCACCAGCACAATGACCTTGTGCGAGCCTCCCATCACCCGGAGCTGGACCGTGCCCTCGAGGAGGGCGTCTGGCCCGATGAGGAGCCGCCGGCCCGGGCCCTGCTCCAGGATGGCGGCATCGCCCAGCCCGACCGCGTCCGTATCCGCGCCTGGGCGGAGGTCGCCGAGGAAATCACGATCGAGGATCCCCGTGTTATCGACGCTCTGTCGCCGTTTTACATCTGGACCACAGACTACGCGGCCAAGCGCCTCAACTGGCGGCCACGGAATCCGCTCAGCCTGGTCCTGCTGCGGGTTCACCGCATTCCGCGCCCGGTGACGGTGCGGGTCCGCGAGGAGTACCACGGCTGCCGCTCCTGGGCCGAGATCGACCGTGATCTGCCCTTCGAGGGGACCCCGGTGATGTCGGATGAGGAGTTCGAGTTCGCTTCCGCCGAGATCCGCATGATCTGCCAGGGGGACCGCGAGCCAGCTCTGGTCTAGAACCAGCCGGCGGCGAATCGAAAAAGCGAAAGTGGGCGATTATCGCCCACAAGTGCCTTCTCGATTATCCAGATTCATGAGAATGGCCCGCTCCGGTGGGCCTTTTTCATTGCATTGGGCTGCGCCGTTATTGCATTAGGCTGCGCCGGTGACGTGGATCGAGACCACTTCTCTGACCTTCACCGCCCGGCATGAGGATGCCGATCGTTCCTACGCGGAAGAGCTACTCGACCGCCTGGAGGACCTGAGTCTGAAGCTCGAGGACCGCTTCGAAGCCGTCCCCGGGGAGATCTCGATCGTCATCCATCCTTCGGCTGCATGGCTGGCCGCGGCCCATCCCTTCCTGCCCTTCGTTCGCTTCGCCGCGGCCCCGGCCGGTCGCCGTTATCTGGCCGGCTGGCCGATGGCGACCGAGGTCCATGTTCTGGGCGAAAAGGCGATGGAGAAGCGGGCCGCCGGGGAGGCTTCTTCCGAGGCTCTCAGGGGCACCGCCGAGCGGCTATACACCCAGATCGTGCTCGCCGCGAACAACGAAAGGATCCCCCCGCCCTGGACCCCGAGCCGCTTCCTGCGCTACCTGAAGTGGGCCTGGCTGGTTGAGGGCGGGGCACAGCACTTCGCCCGGCAGGTGGACTTTTTCAGGGCGGCGGTGGTCCGCCGTCTGCGGGAAGGGTCGCGCCCGGCATTTCCGCCTTCGAGGAGGGACGCGATCATTCTCGGCGGGACCGTCTTTGATCTGCTTGAGGAATATCGCGGTGGCGGCGCCTGTGAGCTCCTGGTCGGCCGCCTGCGCCGGGACGGCCCGACCGCCAACCTTGAGGTTGCTTTCGACCTTCCGCTCCGGGAGATCGAAAGCATGTGGCGCGAGTATCTCCGGGACCTCACCCGGCAGCGTTCGGACCTCACCACGTTGCCGTCACCGGAAGAGTTGCTCGGCCCGACCCAGCCGGAACCTTAGGACGGGAAGTCCAACCGTACCTTCCGTCGACAGCGGACTTTTCAGACCTATTTGCCGAAAACTCCGCTGTCGGCGTTCGCTACATACGCTTGCCGGTCCTCTTCGCCTACTTCTTGATCACCTTCGGCAGATTCACCTTCTTGACCACGGTGAACGAGACCCCAGAGGCGTCGGTCAGTTTGACCGTCACCTTGGCCCGTTTCACCTTGATCTTCGCGCCGAAGGCGAACCTCAGCTTCTTCGTGCCCGGGGCAAGTTTCGGGGTCCGCTTGATCAGCTCCTTGCCGGTCCTGACGGTTACCGTCGCATCGATCGCCTCGCCGGACTTCAAGGCGACGGTCAACACTCGCCTGGTCTTCGACTTGCGAACCGCCTTGGCCGAGACAAGGCTGGCGGCGACGTTGCTGAAGGTGCGGGGCTTCTCGCCCGGGCTCAGCTCGTAAGCCCCCATCGGCGGGTTGGCGTTGATCACCCGGCCGGGAGCGCAGGTCGCGAGGAAGCTGGCGAAGCTGGCGCCGGGGGCGGTCGTGACGATCCGGTAGGTGCCGGCAGGGACGACCGGCCAGATGATGCCGCCGTCCTCGGAGCTGGAGGTCTTGGTCGGGTCCGGAATCACGTACTGGTTGAAGTAGATCGGTCCCGTGATTGCAGGATATTCCTCCGAAGTGGCTCCGGGCACACCATGCGGGGTGTTTTCCCAGTAGGTCGGGTAGTCGACATCTCTCACGTTCCTGGCGGAGGAAGTGGTGACGATTACACATTGCTCGGGCCGGCCGGTCTCGGGGTTGGACGGCACGGAAAGCAGTGCCTTGAGACCGTTGTATTCGGCATCCTGGGGGGACTGGAAGTTCGCGTTTTCGATGTCTTCGCCGCGGGTGTGGAAGGTCTGCAGGTCGATCTCGTTCCAATGCGTCTGGACCGTCCCCGTCGGGCTGTTGTCCGACTTCTTGTGCTTGGTCAGCAGACCATCCCCGGAAACGATGTAGGGGGTGACGTTCGCATCGTCGGGAACAGCCAGCTCGTAGTCACCCAGACTGTCGGTCGTGGTCGAAATGTTCGGGAACTCGCGAACCTTGATGGTCGCATCCGAGATGTAGGTGTCCATGTGGTTGAACACAAAAGCCTTGCCGCTGATCGTGACGGTCTTGGCCGCCGAAGCCTGCGAGGCCCCGCCCAGCATTAGCAACGCGACCCCGACGCCGATTAGTGCGGCACTGATCTTCTTTTTCATCTGCTCCCGGTTTCTTTCTCGGCCGACTTTGGCCTGCGATCAAAGGACAGTTCCGAAAACTACAACAGGTTGTACCTGTCCGGAGTTGCGGTGAGAGTTCGAGCCCGGGTCAGTCCGGCGGGACCTCGCCGGAGGCGACCGGGGCTTCGCCAGCCGCAAGTTCGTAGGCGCCCCAGGGCGGATTGGCGTTGATTATCCGGCCCGGTGCACAGGTTGCGATGAAGCTCGCGAACCGGCCATCCGGGGATTCGGTGACTATCCGATAGACGCCGGCCGGGACGACCGGCCAGATGATGCCGCCGTCGCCCGATGTCTCGCTCAGGCCCGGCTCGGGAATCACCAGCTCATTGAAATAAACCGGATCCGGCAGGGGCGGTG
>JBGAOF010000185.1:0-4071 GCA_044221915.1 Solirubrobacterales bacterium | reverse complement strand
CTTGCCCGCAACGACGTTGGCCGGGAAGCCGAATACGGAACAGTCGAGGTCGAGGAGCTGATGGTGGTCGAGACCTATTCCCACGTGATGCACATCGTCAGCCGGGTTTCGGGCCGGCTCCCGGCCGGACGGGGAGCACTTGACGTCCTGCGCTCGGCCCTCCCGGCCGGGACCCTTTCCGGAGCCCCCAAGGTCCGGGCGATGCAGATCATCGACGAGATGGAGCCGGTCAAACGCTGCTCTTACGGGGGTGCGGTTGGCTACCTCTCCTGGAACGGCGATCTCGATACCGCAATTCACATCCGGACCGCTCTGATCAAGGACGGTGAGGTGCACATCCAGGCCGGTGGCGGCACGGTCGCCGATGCCCACCCGGAATACGAGTACGAGGAATCGGTCAACAAGGCGAAAGCGATGTTTCGCGCGGTTGAGCTGGCCTGCGACAATCCGGATTGGGAATGACTTTGCGCGTACTGGTGATCGACAATTACGACTCATTCACCTACAACCTTGTCCAGTATCTGGGTGAGCTCGGAGCCGATGTTGAAACGGTCAGGAATGACATCCGCAGCGTCGAGGAACTGCTCGCCGGGGGCCACGACCGCCTGGTTGTCTCTCCCGGACCCTGCACCCCGGATGACGCGGGTGTCTCGCTTGAGGTGATTCCCGCGTTCGCTTCGGCGGGAATCCCGGTTCTTGGTGTCTGCCTTGGCCACCAGGCGATGGTTCAGACCTTCGGCGGCTCGGTGATCCAGGGTGAGCCCGTCCACGGCAAGAGCGCCGAAATCGGACATGACGGCAAGAGCATCTACGAAGGGCTTCCGGACCCGTTGACCGTCGGCCGCTATCACTCGCTGATTGCCGGTGATGTGCCGGATGAGCTCGAGGTCGTGTCCAGCTACGGGGAGGTCGTGATGGGGGTCCGCCACCGTGAGCTGCCGGCCGAGGGTGTCCAGTTTCACCCGGAATCCGTTCTCACCCCGTATGGCAAGAAGATGATTGCCACGTTCATCGGAGTCGAGCTCTCAATCGAAGCGGCGGCAGCCGGGATTCCGGCCGGAACCGAAGGGGGAATCCATGCCCAATGACATCCTGACCCGGGCGATTGACGCCGCGGCAAGCGGGCAGCACCTGACCTCGGATCACGCTTCGGCGGTACTGACCGAAATCATGGAGGGTCGCTCCGACGATGTGCAGACGGCCGCGTTCCTGATTGCCCTGCGGACGAAGGGCGAGACCGTTCCGGAACTGATTGGCTTGGCGAGGACCATGCGATCGCTGGCCGAACCGGTGAAAGTGCGCGGTGATCTTGTCGATACGGCGGGCACCGGGGGAGGGCCTTCAACCTTCAACGTTTCGACTACCGCGGCGCTGGTTGCAGCCGGCGCAGGCTGCGCGGTAGCCAAGCACGGCAACCGTTCAAGCACCAGTCTCAGCGGCTCGGCCGACCTGCTGGAAGCTCTTTCGGTCAACATCGAACTCACCCCGGAACAGGTTGCGGCCTCGATCACGGAGACCGGGTTCGGCTTCATGTTCGCCCCCCGGCATCACCGGGCGACGGCTCACGTCGTGCCGGTCCGCAAGGCCCTGGCCGTAAGGACAATTTTCAACTTTCTCGGGCCGCTGACCAATCCGGCCGGTGCCAGGCGGCAGCTGCTTGGTGTTTCCGACCGTCGCTATCAGGAGTCCATCGCCGAGGCCCTGGTCGGACTGGGGGCCGAAAGGGCGCTGGTCGTTTCCGGCGACGACGGAATTGACGAGATCTCGATCACCGGCCCAACCCGAATGATCGAAGTCCGTGATGGCGGCACCGAGGAGCACTTTGTCGCACCGGAGGATTTCGACCTGCCACGGGCCGAGCTCGGTGAGGTCGCCGGAGGAACCCCGGCCGAGAACGCGGCCGCCACCCGGGCGGTGCTCGAAGGTGAACAGGGCCCGCGCCGGAATCTGGTTGTGCTGAACGCCGCCGCGGCCATCCTCGTCGGTGGCAAGGCCGGAGATCTAGCCGGCGGGGTCCGGGCAGCCGAACAGGCGATCGACTCCGGGGCCGCGGCATCCGTCCTCGCCAGACTGGTCAGTTTCACCGGTCAGGCCTAGTAAGGTCTCAACCGAACGTGGGATTACTTGAGCAACTGATCGCGGCCGCGAGCCGTGGCGTGGAGGACCGTAGCCGGCAGGTGCCTTTGGCCGATCTCGAGGCTCGCCTCGGCGAACGCGACCAGGACCGGCCGTTTCGTGAGGCGCTGGTCCGGCCCGGCATGTCGCTGATCTGCGAATACAAACGCAGTTCGCCAAGTGCCGGTGAAATCGCCCCGGGCATCGAATTGCCCGATCAGGTCCGCGCTTACGAGGCGGGTGGGGCGGCCGCGCTTTCCGTGCTGACCGACGAGACCCACTTCGACGGTCGCCTCGAGGATCTGGCGGCGGCCCGGGCTGCCTGCAGCCTGCCGATCATCCGCAAGGATTTCGTGGTTGACCAGTACCAGCTCTACGAAGCCGCGGTCGGTGGCGCCGATGCGGTCCTCTTGATCGTCGCCGTGCTCGATGACGAACGGCTGAGGGATTTTCAGACGAAGGCGTCTGAGCTTGATCTCGACTGTCTGGTCGAGGTCCACGATGAGGCCGAACTTGAACGGGCGGTCGAATCTGGCGCCGAAGTCATCGGCATTAACAACCGCAACCTCGATACGGGCGTGGTCGACATCCAGACCACCTACGACCTGATCACCGATGTGCCCACCGGGACAACGGTGGTTTCGGAATCGGGCATTTCCAACCGGGAAGAACTGGTCGAACTCGAACGGGTCGGCGTGGATGCGGCTTTGATCGGCGAGTCCCTCATGCGATCGCCCGATCCGGAAGAGATGGTTCGCCTGCTCGCCGGCATGAGTGATTCAACCACCGAGCACTTCCTTCCCTGACCGAAAGCCTGGGCTCCGCCCGGAGGGGGATTTCGGCGGCGCCCGTTCGCCCCGGGGTCACGGCCGTTTAGGAAACTTTTCAGCTTGCCTTAGCCGGGCGAGAGGGACGTGGTTTTGGATTCCCCGTCATGAATGAGACCTCCGGCGCCCCGAGGCGCTCCCTTCGCTCTGTCTTTCTGGCCGCCCTCGCCGGCGGCCTTGTTGTCGCCCTGGCGGGATACATCGCTATCGCCGCGGGCTGGATCGGCAAACAGGAGACGACTGTCCAGTCGATCACCGCTGCCACCACGGCACCGGCCGCCGATCGTGGTGACCAGAACCTGGTCAACCAGATCTATGAGCGGGACGGCCAGGGGGTCGGGTTCATCACATCCTCGGGAATCAGCACCGGTTCCACCAACCCTTTCAATCCGTACGGGGGGTCCGGCAGCGGGACGGCGACCGGGTCCGGTTTCCTGATCGACACCGAAGGTCACATGGTGACCAACAACCACGTGATCGAAGGGGCCAGGAAGATCACTGTCACGCTGGGTGAATCCGACGACGTCTACAACGCCGAAGTGATCGGCACCGACCCCTCGACGGATCTCGCCCTGCTGAAGGTTGATGCTCCCCAGGACCAGATGAAACCTCTGGAGCTTGGTGACTCGACCGATGTGCAGGTGGGTGACCCGGTAGTCGCGATCGGCAATCCGTTCGGGCTCGACCGCACCGTGACAACGGGCATTGTTTCTGCGCTCCAACGGGAAATCTCAAGTCTCAACCAGTACGCGATCTCGAATGTGATCCAGACCGACGCCGCGATCAATCCCGGCAATTCCGGTGGCCCGTTGATCGATGCCGACGGCAATGTGATCGGGGTGAACTCCCAGATTGCGACCGGCAGCGGCGGCAGCAGCAGCGGCAGCGAGAGCACCGCCGACCCGCCGGCCTGTGAGACCTCGGGCGACGAGTGCGGCGTGATGGTCAGTGAGGACGGCTCGTTCTGCGCCGACCCTCCGCCGGCCAAGGACGAGCTCATCCTCGAGGTGCTCGGCCCCGGCAAGATCAAGATCACCGAGAAGGGCCGCACCTCGGCCTGCAACATCACGATCGGCAGCGAGGCGCTGCTCGGGCCCAACCGCTATCTGATCATTAACTACGTGATCAA
>JBGAOF010000184.1:0-4123 GCA_044221915.1 Solirubrobacterales bacterium | reverse complement strand
GTTCCTTTCAGGAAAGAAGACGGGGACGAACACGCTCAGGCTACACCCGATCGGCCCGTCCCTCATCACCCCGGACGGGTGATCAGGGATTCAGCGGGTTTTCTCGGCCAGTTTCCAGGCGGCCGGCATCAGGATCGAACCGATTGCCGCCTTGACCAGGCCGCCGACGATGAAGATCGTGAATCCGTCGTGGATCACGGTGCCCCAGCTGGAACTTGACATGAAGCCGAGCTCAACCAGCTCCGGCGCCGCGAGCTTGAGACCCGCGAGCCCGAAGCCGAAAATGATCAGCTGACCGACGATGAAAGAGGCGAAGGCGGTGAGGACCTTGCGGTCGCTGCCACGTTCGGCCAGCCAGCCCACCGCGCCTGCGGCGAAGATGAATCCGATGATGTAGCCACCGGTGGCACCGGCAGCGGAGCCGATCCCGGTGATGTTCTCGACACCCGAACCTCCATCGGCGTAAAACGGCAGCACGAATCCCAGCAGCATGTAAAGGAAGAGTGCCGCCATGCCCCGCTTCCAGCCGAGCGCAGCGCCGACCAGCATTACGGCAAGGGTCTGGCCGGTCATCGGCACCGGGGTCATCGGGATGGTGATCTGGGCGCAGAGCGCGGTAAAGAGAGCACCACCGAGAACCAGGACAGCGTTGACGACCCAGGTCTTGGCGACCAGATCGGCAAGGACGGGAACACGGGGGGCTTCCACCGTGCTGGAAAGCGTGGACATCAAAACCCTTTCTTAGGCGAAAAGAACGCGTGAAGCCTATCCGTTGCGGACGCGATCCAGACGTCCGGCTACGGGCGACAGGCAACCCGGCTCAGACCCGCTCGACGAAGAGGATCTGGGTGGCCCGTCCGAAAGAGCCACTCGAGTCAAAAAGGCGGGTTGAGGTGAGCCCGGTCCCGACCGGGTGGACCTCGGTCCTCGACTGAAGGCCGATCCACTCTCCCACCGGCTCCCGCAGAAGACAGACGCTGAGATCGCAGTTGACGAAGAGATACTCGCCCCAGGGCACCGGATGGGCCATCCCGTTGCCGAAATCGGCGGCGGTGAGGGCCCGCTGGGCGCCGCTTGGCCTTTCCCCTTCGATCAGCGGCACGTCAAGCCTGAGCCATGCCGCGCCCTCACTGCCGACCCGGTCCGGTCCGCCGGAAACGGAAACCGCCGAGATCGCCGTCCGGTGGAAGGCATCCAGGCTCCCGTCGGCCCACTTCTCGCGGTCAACCGGCCGCATCCCTTCCGGACCGGCCATGAACTCCGCTTCGACCATTGCCTCCGGAGGCAAATCCACCTCTCCCAACCGCATCAGCACCGCCCTGCCTTCGATCAGCTTGCGTCCCCCGGCCTCGATCGCCACCGCCGCCACCCGCTGCCGGCGGCCGGGTTTGACGATCCGCGCCGTGACCTCGACTTCACCGAGATGGACCGGGCCATTGAAGGTGAGCTGCATTGACGCGAGGCGCATTCCTTCGTCAAGGCCGAGCGATTCCGCGGCTCTGGCCAGGAGTCCCGCCGGAGCGCCGCCGTGGGCGGCATCGTCCTGCCAGGGACCGCGAGCCTGGCCGGTCAGGTCAAACCGGCCGACTGCACCCGCGCCATCGAGCGGTATTGCGATTGCCGAAGCACCGTTTTCCAGGGGCATTCCGGCAGCCTAGATGATTGCCTTGCCACCCACCGGGCCCTAGAGTGACCCAATGACCATCACCGGGAAAGTCACCCTCCATGCCCTGCCACCCTCCCACCCCTGCAAGGCGGTCGCGGCCGCCCTCGACTACAAGGGCATCACCTACGAGTGGGTGGACCTCGACTTCGGCAAGCACAACGAGCAGATCGAGGAGATCTACGGCGAGGGCAACCGGACCGTCCCCGGACTCACGATCGATGACGAGAAGATCCACGGATCAACCGGGATTTTCCAGCGCCTCGAGGAGCTCGTCCCCGAGAATCCGCTTTACCCGGAGGGCATCGGGGAGGCTGTGCGGGAGGCCGAGCTCTGGGCGGCGGGCGACCTGCAGGACTTCGGTCGACGGATACCCTGGGGCGGCCTTTACTTTCGTCCGGAGCGACTCGGCAGGATCAACGGAATCGAAGAACTCGATCCGGCCGGCACGGACTTCGCGATGAAGTTCATCCGGGCGACCTGGAAGTACCACAACATCTCCTGTGTCCGGATCGCCGGGGATCTCGAGCAGCTCCCCGGGATGATCGACCGGATCGACGGGATGGCGGACGAGGGAATCCTCGACGGCGAGAACCCGACCGCCGCCGATTTTCAGATCGGCGCGTCGATCTTCACGATCTCGACCATCGAGGACGTTCGCCCGGTTATCGAGGGCAGCGCCGCCGACCGGGTTGCCCGGAAGCATTTCGGTGAGTCGCCCGTCCTGGTCCCGGCCGGTTCGCTGCCAGCCAGCTGGATCCGGCCGCGCGACTGAAGTCCGCGAACAAGGAGCCGGAAAGGCCGCGCGGTCCGCTCCGGCCGGGTTATGGTGAATTCATGAACGAAACAGACGAAGCAGGCGAGTCGATCACTCCGCAGGGCCTTGCAGATCTCAAGGCGGAACTGGTTGAGCTTGAAGGCCCGGCCCGCCAGCGGATCGCCGCGAGACTGAAGACGGCACGCGAGCTGGGTGACCTCAAGGAAAACGCCGAATACCACATCGCCAAGGAAGACCAGGCCCATCTGGAGACGAAGATCAAGCGCCTGCGGGAGCGCGAAAAGAACGCGGTGGTGGTTGACCCGACGCAGGCCGGGGATCAGTTCGCCTTCGGGACCACCGCGGAGCTGACCGACGATTCCGGCCGCAGCCACCGGTGGACCCTGGTCGGCTCAACCGAGGCAAACCTGGCCGAGGGGCGGCTGAGCGCCGAATCTCCGGTCGGCCAGGCCCTGCGCGACCACAGAGTCGGTGAGGCGGTCAAGGTCGCCACTCCGAAGGGCGAGCGGACCTTCACCATCAATTCGATCGTCTGACCGGGTTGCCCTCTGGTTGATCCCGATGGCCCGGCAGCGCCGACCGCCCGGACCCGGCCAGCCGCGCGGGGGCCACGGGATCTACCGGAGTCGTATCCTCCCTCCATGGCAAACAAGTCGAAGGCGAAGAAGGCCGGGGCGACGGTCGGGCTGGCAGGGAAAGCCTGGGAATACGGCAGGAAAGTCGACTGGGCGGCGGTCTGGATGCGGGCCCGCTGGCTCACCCACCACACCCAGCGGCTCTATAACAACCTCACCCCAGCGGAACGCAAGGAGTTCCTTGACCTGGTGGTGCCGACCAGGAGCTCGAAGCTTGTCGCCAAGGACGACCGGGAACGGATAGCCAAGCTCGTCACGAAGGCCTTCACCGGCAAGTAGGTGAAGTTCGTGCTCCGGCGACTCACCACCTTTCTGCTCCTCACCACCTTGATTACCGGCCTGGCCACCGCATCCGCCCCGGGCTACGGTGAGCCGGGTCCCGGAACCCGCCTGGCGGGCTGCCCTGTTTTTCCGGCCAGCAACCCCTGGAACCGTGACATCTCGAAAGCCAGGCGCCATCCCCTTTCCGACCGCTACATCGCTTCGATCGGACGCCGCACCACGCTTCATGCCGACTTCGGCTCGGGCCGTTACGGTGACTACGGGATCCCCTTCCGCGTGGTCGGTCCGGCCGAGAAGCGGATCCCCGTTCTCTTTACCGCCTTCGGTTCCGAAAGCGACCGCGGGCCATACCCGATCCCCCTGGACTCGCGCATCGAAGGTGGCTCCGATGATCATGTGATCGCCGTCCAGCGAGGCAGTTGCCGGCTGTTCGAGCTCTACCGGGCACGACGTGGCAACGGGCGCTGGCGGGCCGACTCGGGGGCGGTTTTCAATCTGCGCTCGAACCGGCTGCGACCGGCGGGCTGGACCAGCGCCGACGCGGCCGGTCTGCCCATCATGCCCGGGCTCGCCCGGGCAGATGAGGCCGACCGTGGCCGCATCACCCATGCCCTGCGGGTGACCGTTTCCGCAACCCAGCGCGGCTACATTCATCCGGCCCGTCATTTTGCCTCCGATTCGGGCAACCGCTCGCTGCCGCCGATGGGCTTGAGGCTACGGCTCAAGGCCGGTTACCCGACCGGGCGCTTCAGCGGCCAGGCCCTG
>JBGAOF010000183.1:0-4162 GCA_044221915.1 Solirubrobacterales bacterium | reverse complement strand
TCTTGCCCTTCTTCTGCTTGTCGAGCAGCTTGGACTGGCGGGTGATGTCACCGCCGTAAAGCTTCGCGGTGACATCCTTGCGAACCGCCTTGACTGTTTCGCGGGCGAGGATGTTCGCTCCGATCGCCGCCTGAACCGGGATGTCGAACTGTTGCCGGGGGATTGTCTTGCGAAGCCGGGCGACCAGGTCCTTGCCCTGGTTGTAGGCAAAATCCTTGTGGGTGATGATCGAGAGCGCGTCCACCCGGTCACCGGCGAGCAGCACATCGACCTTGACCAGGTCGGATGCCCGGAGGCCGATCGGCTCGTAGTCCAGCGAGGCGTATCCCCTGGTTGAAGACTTGAGTACATCGAAAAAGTCGAGGACAATCTCGCCGAGGGGCAGGTCGTAGCGGATCTGGACCCGGGACGGGCTCAGGTAATCCATGTCGACATGGGTGCCACGACGGGACTGGCAGAGTTCCATCACCGGGCCGACATATTCGGTCGGGGTGATCACGGTGGCCCGGATATACGGCTCTTCGATCCGCTCGATCGACCCCGGGTCAGGCATCTGGTTCGGACTTGAGATCTCGGTCGTCGCACCGTCGGTCGTGTGAACTTCGTATCGGACGGTCGGACTCGTGGCCATCAGCTCCAGGCCGTACTCGCGTTCCAGTCTTTCCCGCACGATTTCCATGTGAAGCAGTCCGAGGAAGCCGCAACGAAAGCCAAAGCCGAGCGCTTCCGAGGTTTCCGGCTCCCAGGAAAGCGCCGCATCGTTGAGGCCCATCTTGTCAAGGGCATCGCGAAGGTCCTCATAACGGTCGGTGTCGATCGGGAAGAGCCCGCAGAAGACCATCGGCTTGACGTCCCGGTAGCCGGCCAGAGCTTCACCGGCGGGATTTTCGAGGTTGGTCAGCGTGTCACCGACCCTGAGCTTCGATACATCCTTGATCCCGGTGATCACGTAGCCGACCTCACCGGTGCCGATCCCCTCGACCGGTGTCATGACCGGGCGAAAGAAGCCGATGTCATCGAGTTCGGCCTCGGTGCCGTTCTGCATCGCGAGGACCTTCCCGTGCTTCCGGAAGCTGCCGTCAACCATCCGCACATAGGCGATCACGCCGCGGTACTGGTCAAACTCGGAATCAAAGATCAGGGCGCGGGCCGGCGCTTCCGGTTCGCCTTCCGGTGGCGGGATCCGGTCGACCACGGCCTCGAGAACCTCGATCACGCCCTCCCCGGTCTTCGCGGAAATTCGGAGGATGTCATCCGGGTCAACCCCGATCAGGTCGGAGACCTCGGCCGCGACCCGCTCCGGCTCGGCACCGGGCAGATCGACCTTGTTCAGGACCGGGATCAGCTCAAGACCGTTCTCGATCGCCAGATAGGTGTTGGCGACGGTCTGAGCCTCGACACCCTGAGCCGCGTCAACGACCAGCAGGGCCCCCTCGCAGGCGGCGAGGGAACGTGAAACCTCGTACGAGAAATCAACGTGTCCGGGGGTATCGATCAAGTGGAGGTGGTAGGTCACTCCGTCGGATGCGGTGAACTCGACCCGCACCGCCTGGGCCTTGATCGTGATTCCGCGTTCGCGCTCGAGGTCCATCGAGTCCAGCACCTGGGCCTGCATCTTGAGCGGGTCCACGGCCTTGGTCAGCTCGAGGATGCGGTCGGCCAGGGTGGATTTCCCATGGTCGATGTGGGCGATTATGCAGAAGTTGCGGATCAGTTCCATCGGGGACTGAGCAGTATGCCTAGTTGTGCGATTTGGCCGAGTCCGGGACCGGAACCGTCTTGAACCGATGGTATTTCCCGACCTGCAATCGGTTCTTCGCAAGACAGGTTGACTTCGAAAGGGACCCGTCGAGCCTGACTACCGCACCACCGTCGGCAAGCAGAACCGGCTCAACCGCCGGATCGGTGGCAATCCAGGCGAGTTCCCGTGGTGAGTCGAGCTTCTGACCTTCCCGGTCCAGGGTCAAAACGAGAAAGTCGTAGTCGCCGGAATTCGCCGCCCGGATGAAACTCCGGCAGCTCTCGGCCTCGACGAAGCCGCCATGCGGACGCTCGATGCCGATGAACCCGACCTTGTTCCCGAGTTTCTCACCCCAGAGCGGGTATTGCCGGGTTGCGTTGGTGCCAATCCTCAGGCCGGACTGGTCCCGCGCCCAGACGAAAGCCTTTGAGAGGGCGGGAATTGTGAAATCCGGTGAGGCGTAGCGGTGTTCGAAGTAGTAGCGCTGCACGCCGAAACCGCAGAGCACGAGAAAGGCGACGGCCGCTCCGCCGGCCCAGGCAACGGGCTTACTCGGAGAGCGACCCGCAGCCCGAGGCCGTCCCGAGCGGACCCGCCAGACCCCCAGGAGGATCAGGCATACGATCCAGGAGAAGGTGGCGATCACGCAGGCGACCAGCCAGTCCTTGCCGTCCCAGCCGTCGCCGAAGGCGATCGTCACCGGGGCGAGGATCAGCAGCAGGCCGGTCACCAGCCAGCGCGCCTGGCTGCCGCGCGGACCGATCCCGCTGCCGAGCAGGGCCAGGCAGACCGCCAGGGCCGGGGCCAGGTAGCGCAGCCCCGAAACGAAACCGTTCGGCTCCCCGGCCGGTCCCGACGCCGAGGTCGGAGCGACAAGCCAGGCACAGACGAGCGTGATTCCAACCACCGCCCCGGTTCGCCGGGCCGGCCCTGACTTGGGGCCCAGACAGAGCACCAGCCCGCCGATCGCGAGGACTCCCAGCAGGATCCATCCAGAGCCGAAACCATCTCCGAAACCGGGCAAGAACCAGTGGCGGATGACATCGCTGTCGGTCAGATATCCCCAGACCGACCCGGCGTCGCGCCCGCCCACATCCTGGGTAGGGCCGGGCAGGGAAAGGGGCCCGATGGGGTTGACCCAGGGCAGCGGGTTGCCGGCGTGGACCAGGTTGCGCAGGTACCAGTAACCACCGCCGAGCAGCAGCACGCAACCTCCGAGGAGTCCGTTCCGCAATCGTCGTGCCGGTTCGCTGAGAACCACTATCCCGGCCAGCAGTGCCAGCGCGGCCGGGACGAAATTGACCTTGGTTCCCATCGCAAGGCCGGCCGCGAGCGCGACCACGAGCGCCGGGCCGAGTGTGATCTTCCTGCCACCGGCAGCCGCATTGACCATGACCGCCAGCCCGCCGAGCAGGAAGAAGGTACCGACGATGTCGTTGCGCGCCTCACCGGACTGGTCGGCCATTGCGGCCGACCCGATCACGAGCGCCACCCCGGCGAGGGAGATCGGAGCGGCACCATAGGGTCGGCCGATACACCAGGCGGCCAGCAGGCAGGCGGTAAACCAGCCGAGATTGACGAAGATCGAAAGCAGGTCCGTCCCGAAAGCCATCATCCCCAGGGAGTGGATGACCTCGGAGTTCTGGGGGTAAAACCAGCTCAGAAACTGGGGGGCCAGAAAGTGAAGCGAGAAAGTGTCTCCACCTTCGGCGATCCCCGCCGCGAACGGTCCGTGGTACCAGGTCGAATCAAAGCCGGTCATGCCGGTGCCGAGTCTGGTCACGACCCCGACCACGAAGGCCCCGAAAGCCCCGGCGGCAATCGCCGTCCCCACCATGTTCAGGCCCGGGGAAGCAGGGTCCGTAAGGAGTGCGGGTCTGGCCCGGACCGAGGGCAGGCGGTCCCGCCAATGCCAGACGGCAGCCGCGAGGATGCCCGTCAGCAGCAGCCAGCTCCAGCCGGTCAGGAGTCCGAAGGTGCCGAGGATCAGTGCCGGCCCGATCGCTGCCGCAACGGCCACCACCGTGATCCCGACCCAGGCGACCGGCCCCCGCCAGCCCGGCAAGAGCCGGGACGCGAGGATCGTGCCGGTCAATCCGACCGCGGCCAGCCCGGCGAGGCAGATCAGGCAGCCGAGCAGATAGGCGCCGAAGCTCACGAGCGCCGCCGGAGCAGGGCAGCGACCTGGTCGAGCTCGGGAACCTTGAGCAGCTGGCAGACCGCGACATAGGCGAGGCCCCCCAGCCCAAGGCCGGCCCCGAGCGAAATCACCTGCCCGGCCAGCCCGCGCCCGAGGGCCTGGTCGAGCAGGTCCCAGATTTCATATGACACCCCGGCGAGAACGGCCGAAGCAGCGAGGATCCTGACCGCCGAAAAGAGGAACCGGCCGAACTCGATTCCGGCCAGCCGGGTTCGCAGCAT
>JBGAOF010000182.1:0-4159 GCA_044221915.1 Solirubrobacterales bacterium | reverse complement strand
CCTTGTCAACGCCTCGGCCCAGCGCAAGGCCGGCACGATCTACGCCGGTTCTTTCCTTGAGGAATTCACCGAAGGCAAGCCCTGGGCCCACCTTGACATCGCCGGCACGGCTTGGGACACGGGCCGCGAATACTGGGGCAAGGGACCGACCGGATTCGGCGTGAACCTTCTGGTCGCGCTGGCCTGCTCGCTCAGCAGCTAGTCGACTCCCGGGCCTGGGAGGTAACTGCCGGCCTCTGCGCGGGCCGGTCGCCCACCCCGTACCGCAGGTCGGCGAGGATCTCGGCCTCCGTGAGGTCGACTTTCAGCGGCTTGAGCTGGAATCTCGTCCGGTTTTCCGGGTTGCGTTTCATGGGGTTCCCCTTTCGGGGTCGGTTCTGGCTTTCGGGCAGAAAAACCACTTGGCTGAACCCAGCCTACCCCGCTCAGTCGCATCATCGGACTCAGTATGAGCCATGTCACATAAATAGGATCGCCCCATGAACTTCGACCTGACCGATGAACAGAATCTGCTCCGGAACACCGTCCGCGAATTCGCCTTGGGTGAGGTGGCGCCGGTCGCCGAAGAGCTTGACCGTACCAAGGCCTTTCCCTATGAAATCGTCGGCAAGCTGGGCGATCTTGGCCTGATGGGCATCCCCTTCCCCGAAGAGGTCGGTGGCAGCGGCGGCGACATCCTCTCCTATGCCCTCGCGGTCGAGGAGCTGGCGCGGATCGATTCTTCGGTTGCGATCACCATGGCCGCTCACACTTCGCTCGGCACCACACCGATCTTCAACTGGGGCAGTGAAGAGCAGAAGGCAGAGTGGCTGCCCGAGCTGACCGCCGGACGGAAACTGGCGGCCTTCGGGCTGACCGAGCCCGAAGCTGGCTCGGATGCCGGCAACACCAAGACCCGGGCGGAGATCGACGGTGACGAATGGGTAGTGAATGGCGCCAAGCAGTTCATCACCAACTCGGGCACCGACATCTCGGCTTGTGTGACGATCACCGCAGTCACCGGAATGGACGAAAGCGGGCGGCCGGAAATCTCGAACATCATCGTCCCCAACGGCACGCCCGGCTACACCGTCGACCCGCCCTACCGCAAGATGGGCTGGAACGCCTCCGACACCCACCCCCTCACGTTCGAGGATGCCCGGGTCCCCGAATCAAACCTGCTCGGGTCCCGTGGCCAGGGCTTCCGGCAGTTCCTGCAGATCCTCGACGGCGGCCGGATCGGGGTCGCCGCGATGTCGGTCGGGGTCGCCCAGGGCGCACTCGACGAGGCGATCAAGTACGCGAAGGAGCGCCAGGCTTTCGGCCAGTCGATCTCGAAGTTCCAGGCCATCCAGGCCAAGATCGCAGACATCTCGGCCCAGCTTGAGGCGGCACGGCTGCTCACCTATCGGGCGGCGATCGAGAAGGACCGGGGAGAGAACTTCACCCTGACCGCCGCCCAGGCCAAGCTGATTACCGGCCGCCTCGCGGTCCGGGCAACCGAGGAAGCCGTGCAGATCCACGGTGGTTACGGCTTCATCGAGGAATACCCGGTCTGTCGCTTCTACCGGGACGCAAAGATCCTCACGATCGGTGAAGGCACCGACGAGGTGCAGCAGATGGTGATCGCCCGGGCGCTGGGCTGCTGAGTCGCCTCAGCCGGTCGAGGGGCGGATCACAAGCCCGGTGCCGATCATCTGCCCGGACGGGGTAGCGTCGGGGTTCTCGATTGCGTCCACGAGCATGTTGACCGCCGCCCGGCCGAGTTCCGCCGGGCGGTCGTCGAGAACAGTCAATCCCGCGTTGCGGGCCTGACCGCTTTCACCACAGGTCGAAACCATCATCTGATCCGGGACCCGAATGCTCTTGTCCCGACATTCACGCAGCAGGAAGAACGCAAGCTTGTCGATGGTGGCGTAGACGGCATCCGGGGTTTCCGGCCCCTCAAAGAGCTCCCTGATCGCTTCCCGAACATGCCGGTCCTCCATATCCCGAGAGACGACAACTTGCGGCTCGACCCCGGCGCGCCCGCACCAGTCGGTGTAGGCGTCGATACTGTCGCGCTCGAAGGAGTCGATCGGCTCGGTTGCCAGCAGCGTCACCGAGCGTGCCCCGCGCCCGGCGAGATGATCGAGCATCCTTGTCGTACCCCCGGTGATGTCGCTGTCAATCGCCAGCTGCTTCGGCTCGGGCTCCGATCCGTTGGACGAGACCCGGCGTCCGATCGTCACTACTGGCCAGCCCCGGCGGTCGAAGGCGGCCAAGGCCGGATCATCGGCTGCCGGGTCAACAACGACGCCGCCATCCACCGCAACCCGGTCCGGGCTGTCAGCCGGTGAAACGAGCAGCAGACCGTAGTCCCTCTCAAACGCGGCTGCGGCGGCCGCGCTCAGCAACCGGGCGAAGTATTCGACCGAACCGATCACCCCCGGTTCGATGCCCAGGGCCGGCATCGAAATCACAATCAGCCGGGTCTTTCCGCCGACCAGCGAACGGGCCGATGCATTCGGCACGTAGCCACATTCCTCGGCCAGCTGCTTGATTCGGCGGCGGGTGTCCTGCGAGATCCTCCCCTTGTCGCGCAGGGCCAGGGAAGCGGTGGCGACCGAGACTCCCGCCTTGTCGGCAATGTGCTGAAGGCTCGGCGGGCGGCTCATGAGGGAGAAGGATAGGGAATGCACTTGACGTGTCGCGAAAATCTGCTAAAACGTTTAATCACGTTTTCCAATCAAACCACCGGAGGGAAGAGATGTACAAGTACGCAGGGCAAGGCGGAGCAGTCCGGGCCGCGGTTACGGCGGTTCTGGCGG
Organism: Solirubrobacterales bacterium; assembly: GCA_044221915.1. Lineage (GTDB taxonomy): Bacteria > Actinomycetota > Thermoleophilia > Solirubrobacterales > 70-9 > 67-14. The sequence continues at coordinate 1,370 of JBGAOF010000182.1, read as the reverse complement.
CCTTGGGGCTGACTGCAGCCATCTGGGTGGCTGCGGGCGACAGCGCCCGGGCAGCCAGTGCCGACACCGTCCTCAGGAACGGCACCGTCCTGACCATGGACAAGAAGGATTCGGTTGCGTCGGCAGTGGCAATCCGCAAAGGACGGATCGTCTACACCGGGACAGACCGTGGTGTCAGGAAGTGGATCGGCAAGAACACCAAGGTCATGAACCTGAAGGGAGCCACCGCGATGCCGGGTATGGTTGACGGCCACGCCCATCCCCTGCTCGGTGGCGACGTGATCGACGATTGTGACCTCGGGAACATCGAGGCGACGATCCCCGAGCTGCTCGCCGTCATGACCGAATGCGACCAGGCAGATCCGGCCAAGGACAACTCCGACTGGCTCAAGGTCTCCAACTGGAACCCGGTCGGTGTTCTGCCCCAGGGGACGGTCGTGACCGGAGACCCCGAACCCGCCGAACGGGGAATTCGTTCGCGATGAATTGGGCAACCCGACCGGCCTGCTCAAGGACGGCGCACAGCGGATCGTTCGCGCATCGATCCCGCCAAAGCCCTTCGACGAAGCGGTTGCCGACGGCCTGCGGGGCATCAAGGCGATGAATGCCACCGGCATCACCACGACGGCCGAGTCGGTCGCCGAACCCGATTCCTTCAAGGTATGGAAGGAACTGAACCGCACCGGCAAGCTCAGCATCCGGATGAACAGCTTCCCGGCCATCGGAAGCGAAGAAACCGCCGACCAGGCCTGGAAGGATTACCGGGATCTCCAGCGAGAGTTCGAGGGAGGCCGACTGCGCCTGCCGGGGATCAAGCTGGTCCTCGACGGTGTTATCGAATACCCCGCCCAGACCGCAGCCCTGCTGAAGCCCTATCTGATGGAAGATGGCGGCCAGTGGGTACCAGGCAATAACCGGGGTGAGCTGTACCACAGCAACGCCCAGACCAACGCTCTGGTCAAGCTGTTCGACCAGAAGAAGCGACTGATCCACATGCATGCGATCGGCGACCGTGCGGCCCGTCAGGGGTTGAATGCGGCCGCCGTGGCCCGCAAGGCCAACCACTCGGCGAAGCGGCTGAACATATCGATCGGACATCTCCAGCTGGTTGATCCGGCCGACTACCCCCGTTTCAGGAAGCTGGGCGTGATCGCCAACATGCAGCTCCAGTGGGCGATCAGCAACTTCTGGACCGAGGAAGCACTGCGCCCCTACATCGGCGAACAGCGTTACAAGCGGATGTACCCGGCCCACAGCCTGGTAGCCGCCGGCGCCCCGTTCTCGATGGGCAGCGACTGGCCGGTGGACCCGCTGAACCCCTGGCGGGAGATCATGACCGCCCGGACCCGCTCCAGTTCGTACGGAGGGCC
>JBGAOF010000181.1:0-4253 GCA_044221915.1 Solirubrobacterales bacterium | reverse complement strand
GATCATGCTGAGATGGACCGAGGCATCGATGTAACGGTCCTCGTCATCGATTCGCAGATCAAACTCAAGGTCGGTCCAATCTGCCGGCAGCGAATCAAGTATTTCCTGAAAGTCCCGCGCGAGAGCCATCGCCAGCAAGCCTAGATGATTGCTCCCCGGCCGGCCACCAGGCCGGTCTGGCCGGCCGGCGGCGCGTCCTTGCATCTAAAATCAGGGAATGTTGCCTGTGGCCGGCCCAGACCTCGACGCCGAATACCGCCAGGTCCGTGAGGAATGCGGGCTGGTCCGGTCCGACGACCGGTTCTGGCTGGCGGTGAACGGGGCCGATGCGGCGGAATTTCTGCAGAGTCAGGTCACCAATGAGACGGTGGACCTCGAACCGGGCTCGGGTGTCTACGCGGCCCTGCTCGATCGCAAGGGGCATATCCAGGCTGACATGCGGATCCTCCGCCTGGCCACGGATTCGTTTCTCGTCGATACCGGCCAGGTGACCGGACCGGCGCTGCTGAAGCACCTGACGATGTACAAGATCGGCCGGGAGGTCGAAATCGCCGAAGCGGCCAGGTCCACGATTTCGCTCGTCGGCCCAGCCGCCTTCAACGTTGCCGGTCTCGCTCCCGGCCAGGAGAACGACTTTGAGACGGCGACCATCGCCGGAGGCAGCTGCCTCGTCGCCGCAACGGCCTTCGGCCTCGATGTGATCTGCGAACCGGAGGCGGAAGCAGCCGTGAGGGCCGAACTTGAGGCCCGCCGCGCCGTCCCCGTCTCGCAAGCGGCAGTCGAAATCGTCCGGGTGGAACGCGGCCGACCCAGCTTCGGACGCGAGATGAGCGACGCAAACATGCCGGCCGAGGCGGGCATCGTCGAGCGGGCCGTCAGCTTCACCAAGGGCTGCTACATCGGCCAGGAACCGGTTGCAAGGCTCCACTACAAGGGGCGCCCGAACCGCCACCTGCGCGGCCTCAAGACCGCCGCGGCGATCTCCGAAGATGATTTGGCAACACTCGACGGACGCGAACTCGGGAAGGTCGGGACCGCGGTTCTCTCCCCTGCCCACGGCTGGATCGCGCTGGCGATCCTGCGCAAGGAAGCCGAACCCGGGGTTACCGTGAGCATCGATACCGCTGCCGGGCCGATCGACGCCGAAGTCGTCCAGCTGCCGTTCAGCGAAGGACCGGACTCTTGAGCGAAGCGCGCCGACAGGGCCTCGGCGGCGGCCGGCTCGGGGCCGACAGCCCCCTGTTCGGTGGATCGAACGGCGAAGCGAAGCACGAGCCTGGGAAACCCGAAGACGGGAGTTGGGATCCCCGGCCCGATGACTTCTCCCGGTCACGGGATGCCGCCGCGGCCGAGGCCGCCAGCGCCGCCGAGGAACTGCTGAAGCTGGTCGATTTCCGCGATCTTCTGCCCGCCGCAGAACCAGACCGCGCACTGGATGACTGGGGACGGTCGGAGACGGTCGTTTCGCTGATGGAGCCGCTGCTGAATTTCTACTACCGGTACTGGTTCAGGGTCGAGACCGAAGACATCGAGAACATCCCCTCTGAAGGCGGAGCGCTGATCGTCAGCAACCATTCGGGCGCGCTGCCGCCGGATGCACCGATGATCATGCAGGCAATCCGCAACGAACATCCGGTCCCGCGCCCCCTCTACATGCTTGGTGAACACTGGTTCAAGGGCTATCCGGGGGTTTCGATGCTGGTCAACAAGATGGGCCTGGTTCCGGCCCACCGGGAGAACGCACAGCGCCTGCTTCATGATGAGGGTCGTCTCGCGGTGGTCTTCCCGGAAGGCCAGAAGGGAACCCGCAAGGTCTACTGGCAGCGTTATCGGCTGCGCCGTTTTGGCCGCGGGGGCTTCGTTCGCACCGCTATCCGCGCCCGGGTGCCGATCGTGCCGGTCGCCCTGATCGGCGCCGAGGAAGCGATGCCGATATTCGCCCATTTCAAACTGCTTCAGAAACTCTCCGGGCTGATCTACTTTCCGCTGACCCCGAGTTTCCCCCATCTCGGACTGATCGCGCCGCTGCTCTATATGCCCTCCAAGTTCAGGATCCGGTTCATGGAGCCGATCGACATGAGCGAATATCCGCTCGAGACAATCGACGACCCCGCCGAGATCCAGTTGATCAGTGAACGGATCCGGGCGCGAATCCAGCATCAGCTTGAAGAGATGATCGAGGCCCGGGAATCGGTCTGGACCGGTTGACGCCATGCGGTCGGGTAGATTTCTCGCCGTGAGGGGAACCCGGGTCACAGCCGTCGCCCTGCTGGGGGTATGTGCAGTTCTTGCGGGCTGCGGCGCATCGAGCCACGAGAACGAACCGCGACCACCGGTCCCGACAGTGGTCAATGTTTCGGTCGGAGCCGGGGAGATCGACGCCAAACCCGCGATCGGCCAGGCGGTCGGTGAGCCCGGTGCCCGCCAGCCCTACCTCAATGAGAACCGCACCGCACCCCAGAACCAGGCCGACCGGAAGGCCCCGGCCGTGGTCAACTTTGCGATCGCCAACCTGACCGACCGGGCCACAACCCTGCGGATGCAGGGCCCCGAAGAGCGGGTGATACCCCTCACCCCCGGAGGCTCAGGCTCATTCAACATGGCGCTGCCGACCGGGATCTACCTTTTCACTTCGCCCGCCAGCAGCGGATCTGCCCGGCTCATTGTCGGCCGGAGCCGGGTCTCCTCAGGCGGGGACGTGCTGCTTCCCTGAACGAAGTTCTGCTGTCCCGGAAAAACGCGGCCGGCGAGATTGCCCCCGGAAAATCACTCCCGGGTTCTGATCAAGGCCCGACGAGGACCGGACATCGAGCAGATATCAGTACGATTCCCGCAAAGTTTCCGGTGCCGATCCGGTCCCCCGAACGAACCTGAGAGGAGCGAAGTGTCTGTAGACCTCGCTGAAGTGAGCAAGCTTGACGTGCAGCCGGGAGAGCTGCCCGAGAAAATGGCCGCCTGGGTCATCCGCCCCGAGACCGAGGGTGAGCCGACCGAAGCTTTCAAGCTCGAAGACATCGAGACCCCGGAACCGGGTCCTTTCGAAGTTGTCGTCCGGGTCATGGCCGCTGGCGTGAACTTCAACAATGTCTGGGCGGCGCTCGGCACGCCGGTATCGGTATTCGGTTACGGCGACCACCCCGAGTACGGCCACCACATCGGTGGGTCCGACGCATCCGGGATCGTCTGGAAGGTCGGCGAGGGCGTCACCCGCTGGAAGCCCGGTGACGAAGTCGTCGTTCATTGCAACCAGGCCTCCTACGAGGATGTCGAAGTTCACGGCCTTGACCCTCTGGCCGCTCCCAGCCAGCGGATCTGGGGCTACGAGACCACCTGGGGCTCTTTCGCCCAATTCACCAAGGTCCAGGCCCAGCAGCTGTTGCCGCGCCCGCAGAACCTGTCCTGGGCTGAAGCCAGTTCATACGGGCTCACCTATTTCACCGCTTACCGGATGCTGATGGACCAGGCGAAAATCCAGCCTGGCCACAACGTTCTGATCTGGGGTGCCGCCGGCGGACTCGGAGTATTCGCGGTCCAGCTCTGCAAGGCAGCCGGGGCCAATGCGATCGGAGTCGTTTCCTCCGACGAGAAGGGCGAACTGGTCAAGCAGCTTGGCGCTGTGGACTACATCAACCGCAACGAGTTCGCGGGCATGATGCGCACCGGTGAGGAAACCCCGGAGGAAGAAAAGGAACGCTTCAAGGTTTCGCGGGCATTCGGCAAGCGTTGCAAGGAGATTTTCGGCGACGCCCCCGACATCGTTTTCGAACATGTCGGCAAGGCCACCTTCCCGACCTCGGTCTTTGTGGTCAAGCCGTTCGGCAAGGTCGTGATCTGCGGTGCCACCTCCGGCTACACGCTCGACTTCGACGTGCGTTACCTGTGGATGCGCCAGAAGCAGATCATCGGCTCCCATTTCGCCAATGCCTACGAATGCATGAAGGCAAACCAACTGATGGCCGAAGGCAAGGTCCAGCCGGTGCTCTGGAAGACAATGGGCTTCGACGGAGTGCCGGAGGCGCATCAGATGCTCCATGAGAACCGGCACCTGGGCAAGATCGCGATCCTGGTCGGCGCCCAGAGCGAGGATGAGGGTCGTGAAGCGGAAGGTCCGGGCGCGATCCGGGCCGAGGTCGGGGCCTAGAACCCAAACCAAGGAAAAGGGACGACAGATGACCTACATCTCCGAGATCTCCTGGCATGTGACCCCCTTTCGGTCGCAGCGCTGGATCGACCGCTGGGAACCGGCTGCGGCC